>WGDG01000215.1 GCA_015493425.1 Sulfurovum sp. | reverse complement strand
GCGCAGCTGGCGCTGGAGCATGCTTTGCAGAGTAGCAAACGCATCGACAGACTGCTTCTCTTCTCTCCTGCCTTTTTTCAAAACCAAAAACCCGCTTTCATCCGCGCACAGCTGCGCTATTTCGATGCTGGACATAAAGCCTATGTGTCACAGTTTCTCAAAAATGTTGCCTACCCCTCCAGTATCGATCTGGAGAACTATCTTGACACCGACAGCAAAGCAGAGCTTGAAGCACTGCTGACCTACCGTTGGGAGGATGCGAAGCTTAAAGCGCTGCAGGAGAAAGGGACAGTTATTGAAGTCTTTCTGGGAGCCAAAGACAAGATCATCGATGCCGAAGCGGCAAGAGATTTCTTTGCGCCGCTTGCGACAACTTACTGGTTTAAAGAAGCGGGACATCTGTTGCAATCCTAAGAGAAAAGAGAGCAAATGTCAGAGTATACGATTTTAAAAGGAAAAGAGAGATGAAGCATATTGTAATGCTGTTGATGGCGGGTGTACTGATGATAGCCGGATGCGGGAAGTCGGAAGCGGATAAACCTGCCCAAAAACCTCTCCCCAAAGTACAGGTAAAAGTACTGAAACCCGAACCCCATAGCATCTGGGTAGAGTACAACAGCAAAGCCGAAGCATACGAAACGGCAACTGTGACCGCGAGGGTTGAGGGAGAACTGCTTAAGCAGATGTTCAAAGCGGGAGAACAAGTGCATGACGGACAGATACTTTTCGAGATTGACAAGCGGGACTATAAAGCAGCATACGATCGTGCACTGGCCCAGTTGGAAAAAGACAAGGCGAGTCTGGAATTTGCCGAAGCGGATGTCCACCGTTATGCTCCGCTGGTCAGGGAACAGTTAGCCCCCAAACAGAAACTGGAACAGCTGGAGGCAGCGCGGAAAGGTTGCCAACGATGAAGATGTGATCCTCCCCGGAAGCTTTGTAACAGTTCGTCTGATCATCCATAGAGACATGCCGGTCATTGCTATCTCTCCGGATTGGGTCTTTCAAGATCAGGAAGGAGAGTTTGTTTATACGGTAGATAAAAACAATACACTTCAAAAAGAGCACTTTCTTTCTCCCTTTTCCAATACACATATTGTGATACTACCCGATACACTTGCTAAAAAACGGGTATTAGTGCAGCCTGCCGGAAATTTGGTTGAAGGCAGCCGTGTGGAGCCGATTGTTGTACAGGCAAAGACGGAGAAGGGAGTGTAACCAATGTTTTCACTTTTTTTTATTGACCGTCCTATTGTAGCCAAGGTCATCTCCATTCTCATCGTTATTGTAGGGATGATTGCCATGAAAGTGCTTCCTGTAGCACAGTTCCCGGAGATTGTCCCTCCTACGGTTCAGGTGATCGCCAGTTATACCGGAGCATCGGCCGATGTAGTGGAAGAGACGGTGACACGTCCCATTGAAGAGCGTCTTAACGGTATTGAAGGAGCGATTTATACTGAATCTATCTCTGTATCGGACGGTACCTCTGTTATTACGGTCTACTTCGAACCCGGTTACGATCTTGACACAGCGGCAGTCGATGTGCAAAACCGTGTAGCACTTGCGATGCCGAGTCTACCCGATCTGGTCAAGCGTACAGGGGTCAGTACCCAAAAATCGGCGGGTAATATTATCCAGATGGTCACTGTACGTTCAAAAGATCCTCACCATGACTTGCTCTATCTCTCCAACTTTGCCACACTCAATCTGCTTGAAGAGCTCAAGCGTATTCCAGGTGTTGGTGAGGTAAAAAACCTTGGTGAGAGAAAGTATGCACTGCGTGTCTGGATAGATCCGGACAAACTCAGCTCCCTTGGACTGACCGTAACTGATGTCGCTGCTGCGCTTAAGAGCCAGAGTGTCCAGAGTGCACTTGGACGTGTGGGAGATACATCATTGACCAGTCAGGGGCGTTTTCAGTACACCCTTGTTGCCAAAACAAGGCTCTCTGCTGTAGGTGATTTTGGCAAAGTGGTATTGCTAAGCCGCCCGGACGGCTCGAAGATCCGTCTTCGTGATGTTGCCCGCATCGAGCTTGGCGCAGAGAACTATCTCGCCTCTGCATATTACAACGGAAAACCCTCTGCACAACTTGCCATCTACCAGCTTCCCGGAGCCAATGCGCTCGATGTTGCCAAACGGGTCAAAGACAAACTTGAAACGCTGAAAAAACGTTTTCCTAAAGACATCATCGTTGAACCGACGTACGATACCACCCGTTTTGTTGAAGTGTCCATAGAAGAGGTGGTACAGACACTTATTGAAGCGCTCATATTGGTATTGGCGGTGGTCTATCTCTTCTTACAGTCGCTGCGTGCCACTATCATCCCCGCAGTGGCGATCCCTGTTTCGCTCATCGGTACCTTTGCCGCACTGCTTGCTGTCGGTTTTTCCATCAATACCCTGACACTCTTTGGGCTGATCCTTGCCATCGGGATCGTCGTGGACGATGCCATTTTGGTTGTGGAGAATGTAGAAGCCAATCTGGAGAAAAACCCTGACATTAGCGTTAAAGAGGCGACGCGTACTGCGATGAAAGAGATCTCTGCACCGATCATCTCTACAACGCTTGTACTGCTTGCCGTGTTTGTGCCGGTAACCTTTATCCCAGGTATTTCAGGGGCACTCTATAAACAGTTTGCAATGACCATCGCCTTTTCGGTACTCCTCTCGGCACTGGTGGCATTGACCCTTTCACCTGCTATGGCTGCAACGGTACTCAAACGCCGCCCCAAAGGGAAAAATGTTTTCTTCAAAACCTTTGATGCCGGACTTGAACGGTTTAAAGAGCGTTATGAGAAGGTGGTACGCTTTCTGATCAGGCACTGGCATCTTGCCATTGGAGCATTTGTGTTGTTATTGATAGCAACATGGTTTTTGTTTCGGACACTGCCTACCGGATTCTTGCCGGAGGAGGATCAGGGAACGCTTATCGCTGCTGTTACATTAGAGCCGGGAGTGAGATTGCATGATACCGAAGAGATATCCAAACGCGTCACAGAGATCATTCAAAAAGATCCTGGTGTGGCATCGGCAACGACGATCAATGGATTTAACGGTATTATGGGAACACTGGACTCCTCTACGGCAACTACCTTTGTTGTACTGAAAGACTGGAATGAACGAGAAACAGAGCAGCTGAGTGTACCTGCTATTATTTCACGCATTGAAAAGAGGGTACATGATGAGATGCCTGACATTACCGTACGTCTCTTCAACCCACCATCTATTCCGGGGCTTTCGGCTACCGGAGGCTTTGAATTCAAACTTGAAAACCTCGAAGGCATACCGCTTAGGGAGTTTGAAAGCAGGGCACGAAAGTTCATCGCATCACTCAACAAAGACCCGCGTATCGCCAGTGCCTACACCATGTTCAATGCCAACTACCCGCAGCTGCGCATCGACATCGACCGAGATAAAGTAGCGAGTGCACAGGTTAACTTGAGTGACCTTCTTGGAGTACTGGGGAGCTATCTGGGCTCACTCTATGTCGATGATTTCAACAAGTTTTCCAAAACCTACCGTATTTTCGTGCAGGTAGATGAGAAGTACCGAACCCATGCGGGGAAACTGGAACATTTCTTTGTCAAAAACAAAGACGGCGTGCTGATCCCGCTTTCAAGTTTTGTCCACATCGAAAAGACTGCCGGAGCCAATACCATTACCCACTTCAACGGCTACCAGAGTATCGCAGTCAACGGTATGCACAATGCAGCAAAAGGGTTCAGCTCTGCTGATGCCATCGCTGCTATTGAGGAGCATGCCCAAAAAGAGCTGCCTCCGGGCATAGGTATCGATTATTCAGGTGTGACATTGCAGGAGAAAGAGGCGGGCAATGCGGCCATGTATATTTTCATGCTCTCGCTGCTGATGGTCTTTCTCTTTCTCTCTGGACAGTATGAGAGCTGGATCATACCGCTTACGATTATGCTTCCCATTCCTGCAGTCATGGCGGGCGCGCTGGGTGCCAACATGACAGCAGGACTGTTAAACGATATCTATACGCAGATAGGGCTTGTATTGCTAATTGCCATGGCATCGAAGAATGCTATTTTGGTTGTGGAGTTTGCCAAAGAACTCAGAGAAAAAGGAACAGACCTTGTCGAGAGTGCTGTCATGGCTGCCAAACTGCGTATGCGTGCCATTCTTATGACAGCGTTTGCCTTTCTGCTCGGTATCTGGCCGCTGGTAACGGCAACGGGAGCAGGTGCGGCATCGAGGCAGTCACTGGGGACAGCCGTCTTTGGCGGTATGCTGCTCTCGACCATCTTGACATTCCTTCTGACTCCGGTGCTCTTTGTACTGTTTGAACGGATGCGTGAACGATTTGGAGGGGAGAAATGATGAAACGTAAGATAGCGGTTTGGGTACTGACAGCATCGGTACAGCTGTGTGCAACCACGCTGAAGGTAGATGATCTTGTGAGCATTGCCCTGCGTCACAGCCCGGACATTGCCATTGGTCACTACAATGAGCAGAGTGCACGCCAGAACAGCCGTGCAGTTGAAAGTGCCCGTCTGCCGCAGCTGGGACTTTCGGTACATGCAGATAGAGAGTATGATCACTACCGACACAGCAGCGGAGAGCACTTCGATACACTCGAAGGGACACTGAGCGCAAGCCAGCTTCTATACGATTTTGGCAGGAGCAGAGGTGAGATCGAAGCGGCGCATCAGGGTGAGATGTCGGTGCATGCACAGATGCAGCAGCTGATATCTGACAAGATATTTGAGGTCAAGCAGCGCTACTACGATGCACTGAAGGCAAAAACGCTTATCTGGGTGTACGAGAAGAACTATAGGTTGCAAAAAAAGCATCTCTACCGTGCCAGAAAATATCTCAAAGCGGGTATCAAAACGATCATCGATGTGACCGATGCGAAGCTTCAGATGCAGCAGGCACGCCGAGCACTGACCGATGCTACCTATCTTTTCAGGGCACGCCGTACCCTGCTTGAAGAGAGCATTGGAACAACTCCCGAGCATGGGAGGTACAAACTTTATATGGCACAGAGTGACCCGAAAAAATGGCAGCTTCCAAAACATGAAGCGCGTCTTCATACACTGCTTCGGTATGCACACGAACACCGACCTGTGCTGCTTCAGAGTGAACATGACATCCTGGGAGCCAGAGCGTATGCCAAAAGCAAGTCCCTCCACTACATGCCAAGGCTTGAACTCTACAGTGAAGCAGGTGTAAAGGGACTCGATCCTGCAGGCGATGACCTGATGTGGCGCCATGAGAAAGCGGGTGTCCGTATGAGCTGGAGTCTGTATAGCGGATACAGGGAGTCGGCTGAAGCTGAATCTGCCCGTGTCGACGTGATGAAAGCCTATGCATACAAAGAGCAAGCCTCTCTTGCTATTCGTAGGGAAGTGACAGAGGCATATCTGAACCTTCAGCATATGCGCGACAACTTTTTCCTGAACAAAGAGATCGTCAACCAGGCACACAGCAAGTTCCGTCAGGCACAGAAACGCTACACTAACGATCTATCAGACTATGTGGAACTGCAGGATGCCAGACAGGATTACATCCAGTCACTGGCGGGGCTTGTCAACAGCTATTATGAGTATTTTACCGCACGTGCGGAGCTTAATAGGGCGGTAGGGGAGTAGGAAAAGAAATGTTCGTAGTAAGGATCGATTGGAACTGTCTAAATTTTCTTAAGAAAATTTAGACAGTTCCAAGGCTTTGTTAGATGTTCATGAGGGTTATTATATCCAGATAAATAATCCACAATATCATTTTCTTCTATACTATTATTATCCCCTATATAATTGATGAATGGGGTTATGATTGCATCATGAGATATATAAAG
>WGDG01000214.1 GCA_015493425.1 Sulfurovum sp. | reverse complement strand
TCACCATCGAAATCTCCAACACCACACCCCTTCCGGCAAAGATCTACGCCAACGAGGGGATCGCCCAGGTGCTCTTTTTGCAGGGTGACGAGCAGTGTGAGACAACCTACTCAGACAGAAAAGGAAAATACCAGTCACAGACCGGTATTACCCTGCCGCGTATTCTCAAAAAAGATTAATACCAACCCCATAAACATGCCTCTTTTTGAGGCATGTTTCTACTTTTAATATACCAAATCACAACCTTACTTATGCCCTTTTACCCACTTTTGTGCTACAATGCCAAAAATTTCTTATATAAAGTAAGCAACGAATGAAAAATCTAATTATCGTCGAATCACCGGCCAAAGCACGTACCATCACCAACTTTCTGGGTAAAGACTATAAGGTCATCGCCTCGAAAGGACATATCAGAGACCTTCCAAAAAGTACTTTCGGTATCACGGTTGATGACGAAACAGGTGATCTTGTCCCCAAGTACTCCATTCCAAGAGATGCAAGCGCAACCGTCAAAGAGCTCAAGAAGCTTTCAAAAGAAGCGGAAACTGTCTATATCGCGACGGATGAGGATCGAGAGGGAGAAGCGATTGGATACCATATTGCCAAGGCAATAGGCAAAGACCCTGAGGCGCTGCCGCGTATTGTTTTCCACGAAATTACCAAAAGCGCCATTCAACATGCACTGGAGCATCCCAGGAAGGTCGATATGCGCTCTGTCGATGCACAGCAGACACGAAGACTGCTTGACCGTATTGTGGGCTATAAACTCTCCCCGCTGCTTGCCAGTAAAATTCAGAAAGGTCTGAGTGCGGGACGGGTGCAGAGCGCCACCCTCAAACTCGTTGTCGACAGAGAACGGGAGATCAAAGCGTTCAAACCTGAAGAGTACTGGACCATCGATGCCCTGTTTGAGAAAAGTATCGATGCTTCGATCTATGACTATAACGGTTTGAAGATCGACAAAATGACCATCAAGACTGAAGCCGATGCCGAAGAGATCGTTACTGCTGCCAAAAACGAATCGTTTACCGTTTCATCCATTGAAAAAACCAAACGCAAAACCAAAACACCGCCGCCCTTTATGACCTCCACGCTCCAGCAGGCAGCCTCTACACAGCTTGGTTTCTCTCCAAAGAAAACCATGATGGTTGCACAAAAACTCTACGAAGGAGTAAAGACAGACAACGGCGTGATGGGAATCATTACCTATATGAGAACCGACTCGCTCAACCTTGCCAAAGAGGCTGTCGATGCCGCACGTACGCATATCAAAGAAGCATTTGGTGACAAATACCTGCCTGCCAAACCCAAAAACTATGCCACCAAATCAAAAGGGGCACAAGAGGCCCATGAGGCGATCCGTCCAACCCGTGTTGACTTCGATGCGGAAATGGCTGCCAAGTACCTCGGTGCAGATGAGCTGAGACTTTACCGTCTCATTTACAACCGTTTTCTTGCCTGCCAAATGACAGAAGCTGTATTTGAATCACAGACCATTCTCTTCAAGGGTGACAAATGTACCTTCAAAGCAAGCGGCAGAAAACTGCTCTTTGACGGTTTTTACCGTGTGACCGGCTACACTGAAAAGGACAAACTGCTGCCGGATCTCAAAGAAGGAACGCCTGCATCACTCGATGAGATCAAAAAAGAGCAGCACTTCACCGAGCCGCCGCCACGATACAACGAAGCAAGCCTCATTAAAAAGCTTGAGAGTCTCGGTATCGGCCGTCCAAGTACCTATGCACCTACCATCACCATCTTGCAGACACGTAAATATATTGAGATCGAAAAGAAGCGTATCCACCCTACCGAGATTGCCTTTACGGTCATTGAGATGCTTGAAAAGCATTTCCCTGAAATCGTTGACAGCAACTTTACTGCACAGATGGAAGAGACCCTCGACAAGGTGGCAAACGGTGAAGAGAACTGGCAAAAGATCCTCAAAGAGTTCTACACACCCTTTATGCAGAAGATCGAAGAGGGCAAAAAGAACATCAAGAGCCTCAAGGTCGCTACACCTACGGGTGAAATGTGTCCCAAGTGCGGTGCGGAACTGCTGCTTCGGAAGGGGCGCTACGGTGAATTCATCGCCTGTTCGAACTTCCCCAAGTGCAAATACACCAAAAACACTGACGGAACCGAACCGGAACAGCCCGAAGAAACTGATGAAAAGTGTGAAAAATGTGGCTCGCCAATGGTCATCAAGAACTCAAGACGCGGCAAGTTTCTGGCCTGTTCGGCTTACCCCAAGTGTAAGAATGCCAAATCCCTCACCCCGCCAAAAGAGATTGAAGTTCCCTGCCCCGAATGTGGAGGAAAACTTCAGGAGCGAGAAGGCAGACGCGGAAAATTCTACGGCTGTACCAACTACCCCAAGTGTAAGTTCATCGCCAATTTCGAACCTGTGGACAAAAAGTGTTCCGAATGCGGCTACCTGATGGGCAAAAAGACACTCAGAGGCAAAGAGGTTTACGAATGCTTCAAGTGTAAACATAAAGAAGAAGCCAAATAGATGAAGCCGATATTTCTCTGTGCCATCAACAATATCCTCAGCGGCACCTGCAAAGAAGACTGCAAGTTCTGTACACAGAGTGTCCGTTACCATGCCGACATTGAGCGCTACAGCTACAAAGCCATTGATCAAATTGTTGAGGAGGCGAAGCAGGCCAAAGCACATGGTGCACTTGGCTACTGTCTTGTCACTGCCGGGAAGGGGCTTGATGACAAGAAGACCGATTTTGTCGCCCGTACAGCACAAGTGGTCAAAGCTGAAGTAGAAGGACTCAATCTTATTGCATGCAACGGTACAGCAACCAAAGAGCAGCTTGCCTACCTGAAAGACCATGGCATCGACAGCTACAATCACAATCTTGAAACAAGCGAACGCTACTACCCGGACATCTGTCAGACACACGGATGGCAGGAGCGATATGAAACCTGCGAGAATGTCAAGTCTGTCGGATTGATGCTATGCAGCGGCGGTATCTTCGGCATGGGAGAAGATGCTCAGGATCGTGATGACCTGCTTAAAGCCATTGCTTCGCTCAACCCGGAATCAACACCGCTGAACTTCTACCATCCCAATCCTGCTTTACCCATTAAAACGCGCAATATTGAGCGTCCCGAAGCGGTAAAGATCATTCAAAAGGCTCGTAGCCTTCTTGGAGAGGATCGGTTGCTGATGGTTGCCGGAGGCAGAGAACTGCTCTTTGGCGGACATGAAGCGGAAATGTTCGAAGCAGGTGCCAATGCCATTGTTATCGGGAACTACCTGACCACACCCGGACAGGAACCGAACAAAGACCGTGCCATACTTCAATCACTCGGTTACGAGGTTGCGACAAGCTGTGATACATACTAACATCACACTTATCCTTACGCTTTCACTGCTTATCTGGGGGAGCCCTTTTGTCTCCAAAATATTGCGTCTTCCCATCCCCGCAACAGAGATCATTTTGGGATCACTGTTCGCCTATTTCGGGTTTATCGAAGACAATACCTATTTTAAACTGATAGCAGAAACCGGATTCCTTTACCTTATGTTTCTGGCAGGGATGGAAGTGGATCTCAAACAGCTGACCGGAAGCTCAAAAGAGGTATTGCAAAGGAGTATGCTTTTTCTTGCGCTTATGGCCTTTTTTTCCATCGGATCAGGATATCTGTTTGGGCTTAACCCGATTATCATCATATCCATGCCGCTCATCTCTATCGGTCTGCTCGCATCGCTCTCCAAAACATACGGCAAAGACCAGCCCTGGATCAAACTGGCTTTTATTGCAGGCGTATTGGGGGAGATTATCTCTATTGCGGTACTGACCATTTTCGATGCTGCCAGTACCACCGGTATGAATCTCCAGCTGCTTATCAAGATCGGATACCTCAGTGCATTTATTCTTGCAGTCTATATGCTTTACCGGGCACTTCATCTGCTCTTTTGGTGGTATCCGGAACTCAAGCGTATACTTGTACCGAAGTTTGACACTTCTGATCAGGATATCCGCCTGGCAATGGCACTCTTTTTCATATTGATCAGTGTGATGCTTGCGCTTGACCTGGAACTTGCGCTGGGGTCATTTATTGCGGGCATGGCTATATCTGCTTTTTTCCGGCATGAAAAATCACTTGAACACAAAATGTCAAGTCTGGGATTCGGCTTTCTGGTGCCCCTCTTTTTCATTCATGTAGGCGCCTCCTTTGACATTCGTTCACTCGCAGTTGAAGGGGTATTTAGCGGAGCACTCCTCATTACCGTGCTAATGGTGCTTTCGCGTATTCTTGCAGCTATTACACTGAAACATATCAGTGGTGCCAAAAATGCCCTTCTTGTCGGGCTCTCTCTTTCTATGCCGCTGACATTGCTGGTTGCGGTTGCCACCATTGGATATGAAACGAAGTTACTGGATTTATTGAGTTATTATCAGTTGATTCTTGCGAGTATTTTCGAGATCCTTGTGGTGATGGTCACCATCAAGGTTTTACAGAAGAAAGAAGTAAAGAGGGATGATCAATCCTGATCAACCTCCGCAATAGCTTTTTTAAGTTCTTCTTCGGCTCTCTTTTCCGCCTCGGCCTTCTCTTTGGCAATATCAATATTGACACCGCCGTTTGATGAGACCTTGGATTGCGGCTTTTTTACCGCAGCATTGGCTTCACGGGCTTTGGCTGCCTTCGTTCTGGCAAGTTCTGCCTCTTTGGCACGTTTGTCTGCCGCAGCACGCTCTACTTTAAGTTTCTCAAGTGCTGCCTTTTCAGCCTGGGCTTTCTCTTCTGCCGCTTTTTTACGCGCTGCTTCTTTTTGGGCTGCTTCCGCTTTTGCTTTCGCATCAGCCGCTTTTTTGCGGGCAGCTTCTTCTGCTGCACGTTTTTGTGCCGTTTCCGCTGCTGCCGCCTGACGCGCGGTATCGACCTTTTTCTGTTCTGCTTTTAGCTTTTCAAGCGGTACACGTTCTGCCGGTACCTCTTCTCTGCTTACAGGCTTTGGCTCAGATACCACTTCCTTTTCTGCAGCTTTTGCTTTGGGTGCAGGTACTTCTTCTTTGGACTCCGCAGCTCCCTCATCATCCTCTTCCGCAAGTTCGGCATCGAGCTCTGCATCCTCTTTGGCCTCTTCGATCGCGGCCTGCTTCTCGGCAATGACTTTCAATTCTCCAAGCAAAGCACTCTGACTCTGTTCGATCTGCTGAAAATTCTTCTTCAGCGCAAAAGGATTCTCTTCCGACGCATTTGCGCCAATTGCGACTGCCAGTGCTGCCATCCATATAACTCGCTTCATTCCTCTACTCCTTTGGTTCCAATTGTTTTAATTCAAAAAACTCTTTCTGCAGTTTTTGATTATCCGCTTTCAGAATCGCAGATTCCTTTTTGAGTGCAGCTTTTTTTGCTTCAAGATGCTGCAGCACCGTTACCGAATTTTCTCCGTATATCAGTATACCGACATAAATGCCAAAAAGCAAAATACCGATCAGTGTCAAGAGCAGGGTTTTCACAGAAAGTCCTGCCAGTGCTCCGATCGTATCCTTTTCAGCCATATTACACGCTCTTTGTTTTACTGAAAGAGTGCATTACCAAGATATTCAAACTGTCCAAGCTCCGTCTCAATCTCCAGCAATCTGTTGTATTTTGCAATTCTGTCACTTCGTGCCGTTGAACCTGTTTTAATTTCCCCGGTGTTAAGCGCAACAGCAAAATCGGCAATAAAGGCATCTTCGCTCTCTCCGGAACGGTGGCTCATGACACATTTGTACCCGGAACGCTGTGCAAGACGTACAGTCTGCATTGTCTCACTGACCGTACCGATCTGGTTTGGTTTGATCAAAATAGAGTTGGCAACACCTTTTTCAATCCCCTCTGCAAGGATTTCCACATTCGTTACAAACAGATCATCTCCTACCAGCTGTATTTTTTCTCCAAGAACTTCTGTGAGCTCTTTCCAGCCCTCCCAGTCATCTTCGCTGAGACCATCTTCAAGAGAAACAATCGGATATTTTTCAACCATGTCGGCATAGTAGGCGATCAGTTCGGAACTTGTCAGTTCTCTGTTTTCCGACTTGAGCACATATTTACCCGCTTCGTTCACCAGCTCACTTGCTGCAACATCGAGGGCAATGGCAATCTGGTCACCCGGCGTGTACCCTGCTGCTTCAATGGCCTGCATGATCACCTGAATAGGCTCCTCATTGTTTTTGAGGTTTGGCGCGAAACCGCCCTCATCACCCACTGCCGTACTCTCACCCATCCCGTCAATAATTTTTTTGAGGTTGTGATAGACTTCCGAAGCTGCTCTAAGTCCTTCAGAAAAACGGTCAAAGCCAAGCGGCATGATCATATATTCCTGAAAGTCCACGGAGTTGTTCGCATGTTCACCGCCGTTGATGATATTGAGCATCGGTACAGGCATCACGACTGCATTGGCACCGCCGAGGTAGCGGTAAAGCGGCATTTTCAGCGATGCCGCCGCTGCGCGTGCTACGGCCATGGAGACACCCAGTACAGCATTGGCACCCAGGTTGCCGTAATTGTGTGTACCGTCAACCTCTTTCATAGTCAAGTCGATCTCGGCCTGATTGAATGGGCTCAGTCCCACCAGTGCATCATTGATTGCCCCGTTGACGTTTTCACATGCCTGCAGCACCCCTTTGCCCATATAACGGTCACCGCCGTCACGCAGTTCCAGTGCCTCACGCTTACCGGTACTCGCCCCGCTTGGTACGATCGCACTCGCTACTGTTCCGTCACTCAAACTCACGGTTGCACGTACTGTCGGATTTCCCCGGCTGTCCATCACCTCATCTGCTCTTACATCATCAATAAATACCATATAATTCCTTTCCAGTAAAATCATTTTTACTTATTTTATCCAAACTCTTCTGATAAAATCCAAAAGAGGGTAAAACTCACTCCTCAGGAATGTCCTTCATGGCACTTTCTCCCGGCGGCATCGGCACAAAATATCCTATCAGCAATAGCAATACACCAACCACGATGAACGAAACGATCCGCTCTATTGTACCTGAGTGTGCCAGCTCGACAAAGAAGAGCTTGAGCACTACAAGCAGAAGCAGTCCAAAACCTGCCAGCCAAAGTGTACGTTGTCCATAACGCTTTGAGAGCAGCATTGCCGCAATGGCAGCCATACTCCACAGAATAGAAATGCCCGCTTGAAAGTAGCCGCTTCGCCAAAGTGTATTGAAGCTGTAGGCGACCCCATGCATCAGATGCACATACCTTGCAAAGAGTACCGTCAGCAGCATCCATCCAAGCAGCAATATGATACCGTACATCTGTATAGTGAGCAGTCTTGGCCAGCTCTTCTGTTCTGTATATACCCAGTAAACTATCATGCCAAGCACAGCAAGCTGTATTGCGTCTAACGGGTTTGCCAAAGGCAAATAGCCGGATGCTTCGGGGGAAGAACCGAATGCGGCAAGCTCCCACACGGCCAACAAGGCAATCAGACCTGCCGTACCGACACTTCGGTAAACTGAACCATATTTCCCAAAATAACGCCAAAAACGTACGGTCACTATGGCTGCAAGCAGCGGCACAACCGCCCATGAAACCACTGTCATGCTCTCTGCGGCAAAATATCGGGGTATATGGAAATGCGCTTCAAGGCTCAACACACTTACGCCAAACCAGAGCGCAGCAATATGCAGTACTTTGGCATATCGCCACAGATGATCGTATGCCCAAAGCATCCCGTAGACCACACCCATCAGTGATACGAATGCCCAAAATCCGTACCCCGCAAAAGGATGCAGTGCTTCAAGCCTGCCAAATCCGGGTATGGCCGCATAGAAAAGGAAAATACCAAAAGGCAGAACACCCTGTAGTGCTGCTGCAAGCAGACGCCAATGGAGCACTTTTGCCAAAGCGATACAGACCAGTGTTCCCAAAACAAGTGTAAACAGCAGTGTCTGGTCACCCAAAAAGTCAAGCTGTGACGGAGTCGCCCTAAACCAGAGCGACAGTGCAAACAGAAGAAAAACATAAACAAAGTAGTGCGCAAAAGGCTCCAGCACTTTTCGGTACTTGTCCAGCTGCCATGCAGCAAGCACCAGTGCGGTGATAACGACAAGAAATCCAAGGTAGTCTGCGACACGGATAGTGCCAAACCCTACACTCTCAGGATAGACCAGTGCGGAGAGCAGCAGCAGGAACACGCCAAAGTAGCGGGCCATACGCTTCTGCTGCCGGACCGACACCCACACAAGCGCCGCCCCCTCGAGCGACCAGAGTGCCGCACTCACATCCGTATCGAAGATGTACGGTATGGCAATGGTAGAGAAAACAACCGAAAGTGCCAGAAAGGATTGTGCCAAAAGTATGGTACGTTCTCTTGTTTTCAGCAGAATATAGAGAAACGCATAAATGGTACCAAGTCCTGCCGCACTGTACGCTTCACCATATTTAAAAGGCTCTACCAATGCAAGCTGCAGAGGAAAGGCAACCACCGGGAGTCCAAAGACCAGTGTACCATCCACCAGATTTTTCGGTTCATATGGGTGCTTGAGCGTAAAGAGAATCGAAATGGCAAGATACATCGCAAAGAAAAGCAGTAAGAAGGGCTCTGTCGTTGCGAACATCTCAGAACGGTAACGCAGCACGCCCCACAGTGTGGCAATAATAAAAGTAAAGCCGAAACCAAGCAGGTTCAGCACACGCCATGAACGATACCAGGCAATCATGAAGATACCAAGGTTCAAGACAACATAGTAGGAGAAGAGCACCACATGCGACCCGCTACCGCTTGAGGTCAGAATGGGTACCAGAAAACCGCCGGCACTGGCAAAAAGTGCCAAAGGCAGTGCATCTTCGATGAGTGCAAGCGCTGAGCCAAGCACGACCACAAACAGCATCAAGACAAAAGCACTCTCGAGTGAAAGCATCCCATAGAATTTTGCTGCACCGTAAATGACAAGGTAGAGTATCGCCACACCAAGCCCCTGCAGTACCTGCCCATAGGCTCCCTCTCTTCTACGGAGCCTCCATCCCGTGAAAATGAGGGCAACGGCACCTGCGGCTACCGCACCGAGACGCACTTCGATACTGACCATACTGTGTTCCGCTGCATACTTTACCAGAAAGGCCAGCCCGAAGAAGAGTACTACCCCGCCGATACGCACCAAAAGATTGCCTCCGGTAAAATAGTCTGCAAGCCACCTCATGACAACAGACGGTTCTTTCTTCTGCGATACGGCCGCAGGTTCTCCATATTCTGCTTCAATCGTTTCAACATGCGAAGCTTCTTCATTGGGTTTTTCTTCCACAGTGACAGCAGACAGCGTATCGCGTACCTCACCCAACACGGCAGTTTCTTCCACTACTGGTGCTTCCTGATGCTGCTGAGTCTTCCTTGTTTTCACTATAATGCTTTCCACCAGTGCTTCAAGCTGGCTGACTCTGCGCTGGAGCGCAAAGACCCAAAAGACCAGAACGGTCACTATCATGGCTTCTATATTCATCAGTGGCTCCTTTGTTTGCTGTTTGGCTAAAACGCCACGTTACATCGCTGCACTGCTTAACGACTCTGCCAGGTTTTTGGCTCCTTTGAAGTCTGCTTTCCCGGTGCCCAGCACAGGAATAGCATCAACCTTATAGGCTTTTGAGGGGATAAAAAGCGGATTGAGATTCAGTGTACCTACCTCTGCCAGTACCTCATCGATTTCTCGATCGCCCTCAAAAAGCAGTACGACAGCCTCACCTTTTTTGGCATCCGGAATCGCCGTAACGGCAATTTTTTCATCTGGATGCAGAAGTTTGCCTATCTCCTGTTCGACCATCCCAAGACTGACCATCTCTCCGCCTATTTTTGCAAAACGGCTGTAGCGGTCGACAATAGTCAGGAATCCGTCACTGTCCAGACGCCCCTTGTCGCCGGTGACATACCAGCGGATACCGTCAATCTCTCTGATGACCAAAGCGGTCTTTTCAGGCTCTTTGAGATACCCTTTCATAATCTGCGTACCGCCGATAAGGATCATCCCTTCCTCACCTACCGGTAACACCTCAAAGCTTTCAGGATCGACAATTTTGAAGCTGCTTCCAGGCACGGGGAGCCCCACGGTGCCAGGTTTGTTTCCGATTTGCGGTTTCCAGGTATCAGGCAGCAGGACATCGGGGATGTTCACTGAAGCTACCGGTGTCGTCTCTGTCGCACCGTACCCTTCATAGATTTCGTGTCCAAACTTCTCTTTAAAGGCTTTGCGTATCTCCTCCGGAAGCTTCTCTGCCCCGGCGACAATCATCCTCAGGTTTTTGAACATCAGCGGATGGAGTTTGCGGTTTCGCGTATAGAGCCGTAAAAAAGTCGCTGTAGCAAAGAGCATGCTCGCTTCATACTTTGCAGCAAGCTTACCGATGCCGAATCCATCTGTCGGGTCGGGATGACAGGCAACGGGAATCCCTTCAATCAGCGGCAGCAGTGTCGTTACCGTCAGGCCGAATGAGTGAAAAATAGGCAGCGTACCGAGCATCACATCCTCATCGGCCGGATTAAGCAGTGTCGTGATCTGCTTGATGTTCCCCATAATGTTCTTATGTGTCAGCTCGACCCCTTTGGGTACCCCTTCACTGCCACTTGAGAAGAGAATAGCAGCCGTCTCATCTGTCTTTTTGCCCTGAATATAGAGCAGTTTCAGGATCCACGCCGGCAGCAGCTTCAAGGCAAGCAGCTTTCGTAGACTCTCCACTTTGCCAATTCCTTCTTTCAGATCTTCGAGATATATTACATTCAGTCCATCCAAAACATCCGACAGGTCAAATCCTTTGGCTTTCAGCCTGACGGCAAACTGTTTAGAGGTGACAACTGTCTCGATATCTGCAAGCCTGACAGCATATTTCAGGCTCTGCATGCCGGAAGTGTAGTTAAGGTTGACAATTGTCTTCCCCAGACTCAGCAGCGCCATGTTCCCCATAGACCCGCCGACAGAGGTGGGCAGTATGACACCGACATTAGGCTGCTTTCCTATATGCCGCCTGAGATGCTTTGCAAGCAGCAGGGTACCCGCGGCAAAACGGTAGTTGCTCAGTTCCGTTCCTGTCGAATCGGCTGCACAGAGACTGTTACCACTTTGCTTGACGCTCTCAATCCACGCCTCCTGTAAACAGGGCAAGGTATCCGCATAGGCTTGCCAGCTTATAATGGAAAGATTAAATACTTCCCTCTTGACCTCTTCTGCTGTGCTTGTTGCCAACATCATTTCACCAAATGTGACACTGATGTCACGGCTCCGCTTTCGTTTGAGTTTCTGTGAAGCATGGGAGAAATCCCCCTCCCAAAGTCCACGCAGATAAAAGGGTACAATGACTGTCTCTTCATCCGCCTCACGGCAGGCAAGCTCAAATCCTTTTTGAAAAGCCCCGAGATGACCGTTTCTTGAGAGATGTCCTTCAGGGAAAATAGCAACGGTATCACCCTGATTAAGCGCTTCGGTGACAAGTGCCAAAGCCTGCTTTCCGCCCCTGCTCGAAATAGGAATAGCATTGAAAAAGGCAAAAAACGGCTTGAGGTACCATATTTCATAATAGCTGCGTTCCATCACGAAGCGTATCTGTTTAGGATACGCAATCTGCAAAATCGCCCAGTCGAGGAAAGAGACATGATTGCCAAGCAGCAATACCCCTTTTTTCGCATCGATGTTGTTAAGCCCCTCTACCTGAATACGGTAGCGTACACTGACAATGACACGAACAAGATAACGTATC
The DNA here is from genome assembly GCA_015493425.1 of Sulfurovum sp. Taxonomy (GTDB): domain Bacteria; phylum Campylobacterota; class Campylobacteria; order Campylobacterales; family Sulfurovaceae; genus Sulfurovum. The sequence continues at coordinate 2,017 of WGDG01000214.1, read as the reverse complement.
ATCGACTGCGGCAGCTTCATCACAGCGGCCAATGTCCCTATGAGGGCAACAGCTGCAATGAGATAGAAAAGCCCCGTCGAAGAGAGCTGGAAGTAGCCAAAGAGTGCAGTAAGAATCAGTGCACTGAACATTACCACATTCTGTACAAAGTTATTCCCCGCAAGCACCATCCCCAGAATAGGTGTCGGCGTTGCGAACTGAATGAGCGCATTGAGCGGTACGACAATAAGGCCGGAGAAGAGCCCAAACGCGAAGAGCGCTACTCCCAAAGAGGAGACACTCTCAAGTGATGGTATCATATAGAGTGCAAATGTTACACCCAATGCACCGATGGGGATGATACCTGTTTCAATAAAACGGCGGCTCACCCGTCCGGCAATCAATGAACCGGTTACAAGCCCTACACCAGTAAGAGCCAAAAGCCCCTGTGCCGTGACCGTATCGGTAATGCCCAGTTTGCCTTTGAGATACTCTCCGAAAATCGCCACAAGTATCTGTGATATCCCCCACAAAATACTCAAACCCACGATACTCGCCCATACCACTTTTTCTTTTTTCAGTACGGACAGATTCTTCCGAAGATAACCGAGACTGCGGTACTCCTCCAGTTCGAAGTGTTTCTCCTCATCGATAATCACCTTTTTAAAGCGTTTGGCAAGGCGCTTTGCAAGCAGGAACTCGGCAATACTCGCCCCGATAAGCAGAAAACCGACCGGAGCGATGTACTGCAGTATCTCGGAAGGGTGCGTACTTCTGTCCTGAAGCAGATACTCAAAGAATATTGAGTAGACCACGGCACCAAGCAGAATGGAGACGATCGTCACTGACTGTACCACCGCATTGGCTTCAGCCAGCAGGTCATTGCCCGTCATCTCTTTGATCAGCCCGTACTTTGCCGGAGAGTAGATAGCACTTTGCGCAGCAAGAATGAACGTCAAAATAAACGCTGCCCAGAACCACCCCATCATATAGGAGAAAAGTATCAGCGTCGTAATACCAATCGCCGCAGCGGCAGCATACTCGACCACCTTGACCTTGGGGTACTTGTCGGAGATAAACCCTGCAGGAGAAAAAAGAAAGATAAACGGCAGAAGAATCAGTGCATTGACCAATGCAGTAAGCACGATCAGCTCTGATCCTTCATAGGCTTTGAAGATCGTATTTTGCAAAATGATCTTGTGACCCAGATCGGTCATCGCGTTGAGAAAGACAATCAAAATGTAGGAGCCAAAGCCCGCAATGGAAAAAAGCGCTTTCATGCCTGTTCCTTTTCGTTCTGATACTGCCGCTGATACTCTTTAACCGTATGCATATTGCATAGATAGGGCTTGAGTGTCAAAATAAGATCGAAAAAAAGCTCATAGTGCTCCGTACGTCTATCCGGATCCTTTTTCATCAGTTTGGCACCTGCTTCAAATTCCTCTTTTGCCAGTCGTTTGGCTGCACCGGTGTAGGCATCAAGCAGACTACTGTCCAGTCCCATCTCCTCTGCACGCTTGAGAATAGAAACAATTTCCACCTCTTTGGCACTGAAACCGCCGGAGCGTTCAAAGAGGAGCCCTTTTTCAATGAATCTATCGAGCTTGGACTCCTCCACCTGCGTCATCTCCAGCAGATCTTCCCTGCTGTAACGCCGTTCTTCCCTACCGCCGGAAAGCATCTGTAATGCGGTAACCATCATCTCGAAATTCTCAGCTTTGCCAAAATCGTTCTGGGCAAAAATTGTCTTGATTTCTGCAATAGAGTAATTAAAATTATGCTGAAGGTACTTGATAAGCCGCAAAATCTCCACGGCCTGCTCATCGTATAGGTGTACATTGGGTTTGGGTTTTTGGGGTTGGGGCAGCAGCCCCTCTTTGACATAGTAGAGTATCGTTGATTTGCTCTCGCCGCTGCGGCGCATCAACTCTTTCATTTTCAGTGCCATCGGTTATCCTTTGGTTGAACTGATGACAGTATAGAATAATTTACCTTAAAGTGTAAAGTGACACCTTACACTTTTTAGTTGTGTGTACTG
>WGDG01000213.1 GCA_015493425.1 Sulfurovum sp. | reverse complement strand
TTTTGTTATGTATTCAAGTTATTATCGTGTAACTATACACTATCTTGCTTAGATTAAAATAAGAGGGAAAATATCTGAATTAGAAGGAGACGTCATGTGACGTCTCAGTTTTAGAGCTGTGGACCGGCAGAAGCAAAGTCGAACTTGCCGCCTTTATCTTCATAGCGTTTGAAATTTTCAATGAACATGCCTGCAAGTTTTGCAAGGCTTGCATCATATTCTGCTTTATCTGCCCAGGTATTACGCGGATTCAGTACTGTGTTGTCCTGAACACCGGCCAGTGCTTTTGGCATTTGCAGATTGAAAGTAGGCAGCGTCTCAAACTCGGCATCGTTAATAGAACCACTGAGAATACCATCAATGCACGCACGGGTATCTTTGATACTCATACGTTTTCCGACACCGTACGGTCCGCCTGTCCAGCCTGTATTGACCAGATAGACATTGACATTGTGCTCGTCGATCTTCTTGCCAAGAAGTTCGGCATAGACGGTAGGGTGCAACGGCAGGAAGGCTTCACCGAAGCAGGCAGAGAAGGTTGCAACCGGCTCGGTAATACCACGCTCTGTACCTGCAACTTTTGCCGTATAGCCACTCAGGAAGTAGTACATGGCCTGTTCTTTGGTCAGTTTACTTACCGGAGGCAGCACACCAAAGGCATCGGCAGTCAGGAAAATAATATTGTTCGGATGCCCTGCCTGCAGGTCTGGCTTATGGTTTTCAATATGCTCAATGGGGTAAGAGACACGGGTATTCTCCGTTTTGGAGCCGTCACTGTAGTCAACATTACCGTTTTCATCTGCCACAACGTTTTCAAGCAGTGCATCTTTGGTAATTGCACCATAAATCTCAGGTTCAGATTTTGGGTCAAGATTGATCACTTTCGCGTAACAGCCACCTTCAAAGTTGAACACACCATGGTCATCCCAGCCATGCTCATCATCACCGATAAGCGCACGGTTTGGATCGGTAGAGAGTGTCGTCTTTCCGGTTCCTGAGAGTCCGAAGAAGAGACAGACATCTCCTTCTTTTCCAACATTCGCCGAACAGTGCATAGAGAGTTTGCCTTCCAGAGGCAGCCAGTAGTTCATCATAGAGAAGATTCCCTTCTTCATTTCACCACCGTACCAGGTACCCCCGATAATGGAAACATTGTCTTCAATGTTAAATACAACAAAAACATCAGAGTTTAGTCCATGTTCTTTGTACTTTTCATCAACCGCTTTACAGGCATTATATACTGTAAAGTCCGGCTCGAAATTTTCCAGTTCCTCTTCTGTTGGACGGATAAACATGTTTTTGACAAAGTGTGCCTGCCATGCTACCTCTACCACAAAACGGATCGAACGTCTGCTCTCCAGACTTGCACCAGTAAAAACATCCATCACATAGATCTTCTTGCCCGAAAGCTGTTTTTTTGTCAGTTCGAAAAGCTCATCATAAATCTCTTTTTTAATAGGCCGGTTCACGTCACCCCATGCAATATGCTCATTTGAAGGCGGCTGATCCACAAAGTATTTATCTTTAGGGCTTCTTCCGGTAAAGATCCCTGTATCGCACATGGCGGTGCCCGAAGTTGAGATCTTGCACTCACGTCTGTTGATCTCATGTGCTTGCAGCTCATCATAGCTTAGGTTGTAGTAGACTTCTTCGACATCTGTCAGACCAAGCTTCTCAAATCCGTTGGGCATTCTGGTACTCATAGTATCCTCTTTATTTAATCTTGTAGTTTCACTATGCTAAAGCATACGTCAGAAAAACCTGTTTCTCTGAGGTATACCTTTTCTCAAATGATAGAGCAGGCAAGCTTACTCTATCATGAGTTTTATTTGAAAATTGAAAGCAGTACACCGGCTGCAACTGCAGATCCGATAACCCCTGCCACATTTGGTCCCATTGCATGCATCAGAAGGATATTCCCCGGTTTCGCTTCGGAACCGACCTTACTCGAAACACGCGCAGCCATTGGAACTGCGGAAACCCCTGCCGAACCGATCAATGGGTTAATCGGCTCTTTGGAGAACTTGTTCATAATCTTAGCCATAATGACTCCTGCAGCGGTACCCGCGGCAAATGCAAGCAGACCGATAATCATGATCCCCAGTGTCTCGGCAACCAGGAACTTGTCTGCCTGCAGGGTCATACCGACACCGAATCCAAGGAAAATCGTAACAATATTGATCAGCGAGTTTTGCATCTCATTGCTCAATCTGTCAACCACTCCGGACTCTTTGGCAAAGTTACCAAATGCAAATGCTCCCATCAGCGGTGCAGCATCCGGCAATACCAGTGCAATCATCATAATGACGACAACAGGGAATACAAGTTTTTCAAGTCTGTTTACTTTTCGGCTTGTTTTCATCACGATCTTACGCTCTTCTTCCGTTGTCAGTGCCTTCATAATCGGAGGCTGAATCACCGGAACAAGCGCCATGTAAGAATATGCTGCAACAGCAATTGCACCAAGCATTTCCGGTGCCAGTGCCGAAGCGATAAAGATTGAGGTCGGGCCATCGGCACCACCGATAATAGAGATCGCTGCCGACTGTTTCAGAGTAAAGTCAACAAAGCCTGTATATTGTGACAAGGCTGCCGCACCGACCAGAGAACCAAAGATCCCGAACTGTGCCGCACCGCCAAGCAATGCTGTTTTTGGGTTGGCAAGCAATGGACCGAAATCAGTCATCGCACCCACCCCCATAAAGATCAGCAGTGGGAAGAACTCATTGGCGATACCCATATTATAGATGATCCCCAGCATACCGTCAGGCCCTGTCATATTGGCAATCGGAATGTTCGCAAGCAGTCCTCCAAATGCTATCGGCAGCAGCAGCAACGGTTCAAACCCTTTGGCGATAGCAAGATAGAACAGCACAAAAATGATGAGGAACATAATTACACGTCCCCAGCTCTGGGCAAACGTGCTCATCTCTTTTCCCTGTCCATTCTTTACACCTTCTTTAGGGTTGAGAATAGCATCCAGACCTGTCGTATGAAAAAAACTGACAATCAGTTCACCGACACTTTTTTCTTTGTAGGTCGCTCGTTCTTCAGCGATCAGCTGCTGCTGAGTCTTGAATTGTTTCGCTGTAGTCTCATGTTCGCTTGCCGTTGCCGCACTGTTCAGAAAGGCAAAGGCAAAGAAAACAGTGAGCAGTAGATGTTTAATCTTCATGATTACTCCATTGTTGCAAGAAGTTGTCCGTCTGCGACTGCGTCGTTCACATTGACATTGATTGTCTTAATGGTACCTGCCTGGGGTGCTGCGATATCGATCTCCATTTTCATGGCTTCAAGAATCATAATCACATCACCCTCTTCCACTTTGTCACCTGGGTTTTTCAGGATTTTCCAAACGTTACCTGGAGTCTGAGAATGAATTTCAATGCTGCCTGCACCACCCGCAGCCGGTGCAGGTGCTGCTGGAGTTTCTGCTGCCGGTGCCGTATTTGCCGCCGGTGTGATCTGTACATCACCGCTTCCCTCAACTACCTGAACACTGTACTGTTTACCATCAACTACTACTGTATAATTTCCTGCCATATTTCCTTCTCCACAATCGTTTTCTTTACCTTTTCTTACCATCAACGGTGACTCACCCTTGAGGAACGCAATACCTTTCTTGTCACAAGATGCCGCAATGAAGATATTTTCATCTGACACATCAAGTCCTTCTTCTTCAAGAACCTTTTTCCAGTGTGCAATTGACTTTGTCTCATCTCTATCGGCAATATCGAGCGGGTTCTCGGTTGTCGGTTCGAGTTTAAGTTTTTCACTCGCCAGCTTGACAATCTCAGGATCCGGCTCGACCGGTGTCTTGCCGAAGTAGCCAAGTACCATTTTCCCGTATCCCGGAGCAATCTGCTTCCAAGGTCCGAACATCACATTGGCATACGCCTGCTGCCAGTAGAACTGACTGACAGGTGTTACCGAAGTACCGTAACCACCGCGTTCAACGACTTCTTTCATTGCCTTGATAACGTCATCAAACTTGTCAAGGTCACCGTTGTCACGCATCATCTGTGTATTGGCAGTCAGTGCCCCACCCGGCATTGGTGAGAATGGAATAAGCGGTGAAACCTGTGTTGCTTCAGGTGGAATCATGTAGTCTGCAAGGCACTCTTTAAGGCGCTCTTCATACTTGAGGATCTTGTCAAGCTGAAGGTCACCAAGGTTGTAGTTGGTTCCTTTGGTTGCGTGCAGCATCGTCAAAATATCAGGCTGGGAAGTACCACCGCTGACCGGACTTGCCGCCATATCGATACCGTTTGCACCGGCTTCAAGTGCCGCAAGGTAGGAAGCGACAGAAACGCCTGCTGTTTCATGTGTATGAAGTCTAAGGTGAACACTGTCTCCAAGCAGTTTACGTGCCATTGCAATGGTTTCATAAACTTTGTGCGGGTTGGCTGTACCGGATGCATCTTTGAAACAGACAGAATCGAACGCGATACCGCTGTCAAGAATGTTTCTAAGTGTTTTTTCATAGAATGCTACATCATGTGCACCTTTACATCCCGGAGGAAGATCCATGATTGTCACGACCACTTCATGATTCATACCGTGCTTTTTGATCATTTCGCCTGAGTACATCAGGTTATTGACATCATTGAGTGCATCAAAGTTCCGTACGGTAGTTGTACCGTGCTTGGCAAAAAGTTTTGCAAAAAGTTCGATCATTTCACGGCTTCCCGTATCGAGCATTACCGTATTGATACCACGGGAAAGTACCTGAAGATTCGCATCAGGGCCCACGATCTCACGGAAACCATCCATCATTTCAAATGCATTTTCCTGCAAATAGAAGAAAAGCGACTGAAAGCGTGCACCGCCTCCAAATTCAAAATGGGTGATACCCGCCTCTTTGGCTGCTTCGACTGCAGGGAAGAAGTCCTCCATCAATACACGCCCGCCAAAGACAGACTGAAAGCCGTCTCTGAAGGTTGTATCCATTACATCAATATATTTTTTAGCCATGTATCAAACCTTGTTTATGATTTATTTTTACGAAATTCTGCGAT
>WGDG01000212.1 GCA_015493425.1 Sulfurovum sp. | reverse complement strand
TGGGCAGATATGTTCCTTTCCACACCAGCAAACGGACTTGTTGATGTAAACGGTATGCTCGGATACAAAGCTGACTGGTTTGGTCTTGCAAAAGTTGTTTACCATGACTTCTCTGCAGACAGAGGAAGTGCTGATTACGGAACTGAATGGGATGCTATCTATAAAAACAAAATCCCAGGTGTTAAAGGCCTCTCTGGCATGCTGAAAGCTTCTTGGTATAATGCAGACCAATATAAAACAGACACAACAAAATTCTGGGTAATGCTTGACTACAAGTTCAGCACCAAGTAATTTTAAACCCGCGAATCGCTCTTTCTTTGAAAGAGTGTTCGCATACTTTCCCTTTCTCTCTTTTCATTTATGTTATACTTCCATCATATTTAACCCCACTTACTAACGGATACTCATGTCAAAAAAACTACACCTTGTCAGCCTTGGCTGCACCAAGAACCTCGTCGACTCGGAAGTCATGCTCGGACGCCTCCAAGAGTATGAAATCACCGATGACAATACCGAAGCGGATGTCATCATTGTCAACACCTGCGGCTTCATCGATGCGGCAAAAGAGGAGAGCATCAATACTGTACTCAATCTCCATGACGAACGTAAAGAAGACTCTGTACTTGTCATGGCAGGCTGCCTCTCGGAGCGATACAAAGAGGAGCTGATGCAGGAGCTCCCCGAGATCGACATCTTCACCGGAGTGGGCGACTACGAAAAAATCGATGCACTGATCGCTAAGAAGCAGAGCACCTTCTCTCCGGAGGTCTATCTCGCCACAGAAGAGAGCGGCAGGGTCATCACAGGCTCCAACTACCACGCCTACATCAAGATCGCCGAGGGGTGTAACCAGCAGTGCAGCTTCTGTGCAATCCCCAGCTTCAAGGGCAAGCTCCACTCACGCAGCCTGGAGTCGATTGTCAAAGAGGTGAGTATGCTTGCGCAAAAAGGGTTTTTTGACTTCTCTTTCATCTCGCAGGACAGCTCGAGTTACGGACGTGATATGGGGCTCAAAGACGGCCTGCGTGACCTCATTAAAGCAGTAGAGGGCATTGAAGGAGTACGAAGCGCGCGCATTCTCTACCTCTACCCCTCCACAACCACCTTTGAACTCATCGATGACATCGCCGACTCGAAGGTCTTTCAGATCTACTACGACATGCCCATCCAGCACATCGACGATCGTGTGCTTAAAACGATGAAACGCGGCTTTGGTGAAAAGCAGACCATCGCCCTTCTCGAGCATATGAAGAGCAAACCGGACGCTTTCATCCGTACTTCCGTCATCGCCGGACACCCGGGAGAGAGTGAAGAGAGTTTCGAAAAGCTCTGTAATTTCATGGAGAGCTTCGGCTTCGACCGCTTCAATGTCTTTGCCTACTCCAACGAAGAGACCACTGCCGCCTACACGATGGAACAGCTGCCTCAGGAGATCATCGAAGCGCGTACCCAGAAACTCGGAGAGATCGCAGAGAAAACTACAAAGGCTTCTCTTGAAAAAATGGTTGGTAAAACGGTTGAACTGGTCATCGACGGCGAAAGCGACGAACACGAATTCCTCCTCTCTGCACGTCCGTTGCAGTGGGCCGTTGATATTGATGGAGAAGTACTTGTGAATGATACGAACGATCTTTCTGTAGAATATGGCAAATTGTACAAAGCGAAGATCACTGAGTTGGCTGGTATGCAGCTTTTAGCAACGCTTATTAGTGAGGCATGAGGGACCCAAATTGGTTATTGGCTATTGTAAATGGATCATCTCTTGTAGGGTGTTGTCTCCCGACAACACCAAAACATCAAATAACAACAGACCGCAATACCCCGTATACACATTAAAGCATTTGAACAAAAAAGATGTTGTGGGCACAACACCCTGCAAAGCATAAACTATGAGACCTGAACTACTCACTACTCACTGCTCACTGCTCACTAAAAAAAACTTATTGGCTTTCTCTTTCGGCATCGACTCCTCCTCACTCTTTTTTCTTCTCATAGAAAACAATATCAAATTTGACATTGCCATTGTTGATTACGGCTTACGTGAACAGAGCAAAGAAGAGGTATCGTACGCCAAAGCACTGGCGGAACAATACAGTCTTGTTTGTCACACAGTAAAAGCACCCAAATTTGCATCACACTTTGAGCAGCAGGCACGTGCTTTTCGTTATGATTTTTTTGAGACCCTCATACGAGAACACGGCTATGATAACCTACTGACCGCACATCAACTCAACGACCGGCTGGAATGGCTGCTGATGCGGCTTGCCAAGGGTGCAGGTTTGGTTGAGATGACAGGATTGGAAGCAGTAACACAGAAAGAAGGCTATAGACTGCTGCGTCCACTGTTAGACTACAGCAAAGATGAACTGCTGGCTTACCTTGAAGCAAACAACTATCCCTATTTTATCGATGAGAGTAACAGTGACGAACGCTATGAGCGTAACACTTTTCGTAAACACTTCTCCGATCCGATCATTGCCAAATACAAAGAAGGAATCAGACGTAGTTTCACATATCTCGATACAGACAGAGAACAGCTTCTTAAAGGGTATGAAACTATATTCCACGAAAAAAAGCTCCATGTACTCAGAATATACGATTCAAAAGTGAAAACAAGGGCTGTCGACCGAACCCTTAAACAGCTTGGCTACCTTCTCTCTGCCGCACAACGTCAGGAGATTGCTGAAAGTGATTCTCTTGTCATCGGCCGGACATGGGCCGTTGCGTATCAAGAAGAGCTTCTCTATATTGCCCCCTACCTCACTACCACTATGCCCAAAGATTTTAAAGAACAATGCAGGATCAACCAAATACCGTCAAAAATAAGACCCTACCTCTTTGAGGCACAGATTGACCCCCAAAAAATACACCAATCACACCCTACGCAAAACAATCATCCCCAATAATGTAAATACACCAATAACCGATTTTTGCTCCTCATTCCTCATTTACTAACGGGTGTGCCTTCATATACTCCTGCATCTTTTTGACACTTCCAAGTTTTGTGTAAACCTGTGTTGTTGCCATTGTCTCGTGTCCAAGCAGTTCACTCACATCGGCAATGCGGGCACCATGGTTAAGCAGGTGTGTGGCGAAAGAGTGGCGCAACTGATGTGGGGTTGCCTTGATGCCGGAAGCCTTGAAGAGTTTGGTCAGTTTGTAGCGAAGCTGTGCGGCATTGAGCGGCGCGTTGCCTTTTTCAAAAAGATACTTTTTAGGCTGTGTCTGCGCCAAATGTATCTCCAAAAGTTTTCGGAGGGATGGCAGCAGCGGCAATTCGCGTATCTTGTTGCCCTTTCCACGAACCTGCACCCATTCGGCTTTGATATCCTCAAGCTTCAGTGATGCCAGCTCAGAGATACGCAGCCCAAGCCCGTAGAGCATCGAAACCAAAAGCTTCTCTTCCATGGTCGCTTGCTCCAGTACCTCATCGATATATGCTTCCTCAATGGGTTTGGGGAGGCTTTGGGGAACCTTGATAGCCTCATCACCAATCATCCTGACATTCAGCTGCCGCTGGTCTTCAAGGTATTTGACAAAAGAACGTACTGCAGAGAGTTTCTTGACAATAGTCTTTTTGTTATTCTTTACTATTTTGAAGCGAAACGGGGTTAAATCAAGCACCCATACCCCATCTTCTTCATAGAAGTGTGCCGAAGCAGCCATCTGGGAAAGGGCAATTTCATAGGTTTCCACCGTCGCTTCCGAATATCCCCGCACACTCAACAGGTAATCCAAAAACGCGTCGATATACTCCCCTACCGCTTCACTCTTCACACTTCACTCTTCACTAAACAATTGTATGCTCAAGCATCTTCTCTTTCAAAAATGCCTTTGCCTCTTCAAGTGTCATCCCCTCAAGTGAGAGGCTCTGAATATAAAAGTCGATCTTCCCAAAGGGTTTCGGAATGACAAATTTGTCCCAGCTGCCAAGCTGCCAGTAGGATGTAGACTGGTAATTCATCACGAAAACAGGAAGGTTACTTTTGAGTGCTATGCCTATGGCACCATCACTCATGCTATGTCGGGGACCTCTTGGCCCATCAGGTGTAATGAGCACCTCTTCTCCATCACGGATACGCTTGAATGCCTGCAAAAGTACCTGCCTTGCTCCTTTTTTACTTGATCCCCGGAGCGCATCGATGCGCAGCAGTTTCAGTGTACCGGCAATGAGAGAGCCGTCAAAGTGTGCTGAGATAATGGCGGAGGCTTTGTGTTTCGGATGGATTTTTCGGTATGCCTGAGGGCTCATCAGCAGCTCGGCATGCCAGCAGACACAGACATGCTGACGCTCATCAATGGGAGTAATAAAGTGAAAGGTTTTACGGTTGGTGTACCACAGAAAACGCATCACAACATAAAAAAGCGGTGGCAGCACTACCACTCCGAGCTTTCTGCTAAACTGCTTCATGGTTATGATTGGTTGAGAACCACTCCGTCAAGTGCACCGCGAGAAGCTTTGACAATTTCGACATCAACAATCTTTCCAAGCAACTCTTCGCTGCCCTCAACAAAGACAAGCTTGCCGTCATCACTGCGCCCGGCAACACGGTTGCCAGGCTTGAGCTCGTCAAAATAGACTTTGTGTATTTTCCCGACCTGGGCATCCATCACTTCATCGAGAATCTCCGTATGGCGTTTTTGCAACTTTGTCAGCCGTGCCGAGGCTACTTCATCAGGTACCTGATTATCATAATTTGCCGCTTCGGTATGCGGGCGGGGAGAGTACTTAAAAGAGAAAAGCTGTTCAAAACGCACCTTTTCCAACACCTCCATTGTATCTTCGAAGTCTGCATCACTCTCTCCGGGAAACCCTACAATGATATCCGTAGAGATGGCAGCCTCAGGGCAAAGGGTACGTATTTTTTCACAGCGGTTGAGAAACCACTCTTTCGTATAACCGCGCTTCATGGCTTTAAGCAACTGTGTCGAGCCGCTCTGAAGCGGTACATGAATCTGTTTGCAGATTTTTGGATTGGAGGCGAACTCGTCGAGGAATGCATCATCCATATGAAGCGGGTGGGGAGAAGTAAAGCGGATACGCTCCAATCCTTCTATCTCAGAAATTTTACGTAACAACCCGGTAAAGTCTATTTTTTCTTCAACACCACCAAACCGTCTGCCGTAATTGTTGACATTTTGGCCAAGCAGCATCACCTCTTTGGCACCGTTCTCAACCGCTTTTGTAATCTCCTGTACCAAAAGGTCACTCGGAATGGAGATTTCGTCACCGCGTGTAGCGGGAACAATACAAAAAGTACATGCCTTGTCACACCCGATGGAAATATTCACCATCGCCTTGAACGGATTGGTGCGGTACTCACCGAACGCATAGGTACTTTCATCATAGTCCGTACTCACTTCGACAGCATGTTTTCTATCCACCACTTCGGTAATTTTGGAAACATTGCGTGCCCCCAGTACAAAATCGACCGATGGCGCACGCTTAATGATCTCCTCGCCAAGATGGCTTGCAGTACATCCGGCAACACCTATCTTTGCACCTTCTTTTTTCTTTTTGTTAAAAACCCCTATCTCGGAAAAAAGCTTTGCCACAGGCTTTTCACGTACGGAACAGGTATTAATAATGATCAGATCTGCCTCTTCAAGCGTTTCTGTCAGTTCATAATCTTCTTTGGTACTCAGCTCTGCGATCATATGCTCTGTGTCACGTACATTCATAGCACATCCAAGTGTTTCGATAAACAGTTTTTTACTCATTTTAAATACTCGTTTTCAGTAGGGGATATTTTAGATAATTTAGAAGAAAAACAGGGGAGGCATCTGGGTGGAAGCAGTGCACTATACATCTGCTTTATGCGATGATGTGCACTTCATAAATGTATTCATTGTCATCGAGACCATACTTGACCTCTCTCATATATACCGAGTAGCCCTTCTCTTCAAAATATTCAATCATCTCTTTGAGCTCTTTGTGAGAGTTGTCCTTGTCAAAATAGAAGATGGAACGGTTTGCCAGTTCATCTTCAATCTTTTTGAGCTCTATAGTTTTAGGCTTCGCTTTGAGCGTGGTTCTCGCCAGTTTCAATTTCATTCATTGTCCTTTTTAGTCGTCGCTTTTCGTTATGCATGCTATTGTGACTGATTATACTTTATTTTCAGTAAAGGTTTGGTTAGCTATAATTTTATACTTCAAAAAAAGACCCTCCCAGACGTACTTGACACTGTTATGTTACCTCTTGTAGCGGTAGAATTGAAGCGTAACCATAGAAGGATTTTGCAATGGAAAAAATACTCGATATTATCGAAGCGATCGCGCATGAAAAGAATATTTCAAGAGAGAATGCCATCGAAGCGTTCAAAGATGCCCTAATCAATACGGCAAAGAGACTGACAACACCATCAAGTGACTTTGAAGTGATCATTGACAACGATACAAAGACCTATAGTGTCAATAAGGTCATCACGGTAGTACCCGATGAGGATGAGAGGCTTGATGAAGAGCCTGACAGCTATATTTCGCTGAGTGAAGCAAAAGAGTTCGATGACTCGATTGAAGTAGGCGACCAGCTTAAAGAAGAATTTGTCCTCGAGGACTATGGTCGTACCGCTTCGGCAAACCTCTTTAGAGAACTTGAGTATCATGTGCAAAGACGTATTGAACAGGATCTTTTCGAAAAATACAGAGAAAAAGTCGGTACCGTGATGCTTGGTACCGTCAACCGTATCGACAATGAAGACAACACCCATGTCGAAATCGGTGAGCTCAAAGGGATCATGTCACGAAGAAACCGCATTAAGGGTGAAACCTTCAAGCGAGGGGATACCATCAGAGCACTCCTACGTTATGTCAGCGTCGACCCTCAGTACGGACTCTTTCTGGAACTGACACGTACCTCTCCGAAGTTTCTTGAAGCCTTAATGGCAAATGAAGTACCGGAAATTGCAGATGGTGTCGTAGAGATCGTCGCTGCCTCAAGAATTCCCGGGGAGAGAGCAAAGATCGCACTCAAGACAGACCAGATGAATGTCGACCCCATTGGTGCGGCTGTCGGGGTAAAAGGGGTTCGTATCAACGCAGTCAGTGAAGAGCTTAACGGTGAAAATATTGACTGTATTGAATACTCACCTATCCCTGAGATTTTTATCACAAGAGCACTCTCTCCGGCGATCACACAGAACATCAAGGTGGATGCAGAAGCCAAGAAAGCCGTTGTTGACATTACCGGTGACCAGAAAGCCAAAGCGATCGGAAAGAGCGGTATCAACATCCGCCTCGCCTCTATGCTGACAGGCTATGACATTGAGCTCAATGAAGTGGAAGGTATTACCGAAAGACAAAGTGAAGGCGGCAGCACTGCCGAAGCAGAAAAAACAAAAGATACAGCAGCACTTGAAAGCCTATTTAAATAGGCTAAGTGCACACTGCCCACCCCTACTTCAATATCATTTCAGAAAAGCTTTCTACATCAAGTGCCGCCGAGCCGACCAAGACACCATCGACATTACCGATTGCTGCAATTTCAGAAATATTCGCAGGCTTCACCGAACCGCCATACAGCAACGGACAGGAAAGCTTTGTTCGCAACAGCCCATGGGTAGCAGCGATCTCTTCACTCTCAGCAGAACGTCCTGTTCCAATCGCCCAAATCGGTTCATACGCAACAATAAGCTTTTCATAGGAAAGATCAATACCTTCAAATTCTGCAAAAAGATATGTTTTCACAGCATCGTCACCGGCTTCGCGCACTTCAAGCGGTTCACCAATGCAGTAGACAATTTCAAACCCATTCTCTTTGAAAAAAGCGAATTTCTTTGCAACTGTCTCCTGTGATTCTCCCAGCAGTTCACGCCGTTCACTGTGGCCGATAAGAATGGTTTTTATCCCGAACTCTTCAAGCTGCTCCAAACCGATCTCACCGGTCACAGCACCCTTATGCACAGGGTAGGCATTCTGTGCACCTATGGTAACATCGCCATCATACCGGTCAAGCGCAGTTGCAGGAGGAAAAACCAGTACACGGTCTTCCGGACGCTTGGAAGCGAGTGTCTGAGCAAGCTGTTCCATGTAGGCTCGGGTTGAGCTTCGCGTGTGGTTGGTTTTGAAGTTGGCTGCAAAGATCATTACAACCTCTAACTTTCAAGTGCTTCAATGCCGGGAAGGGTTTCCCCTTCAATCAGCTTCAGACTCGCACCGCCGCCGGTACTCACAAAGGTCATCTCATCTACATCGCCGGCACGCTGTGCCACATCGGCCGTATCGCCTCCACCGACAATCGTAGTTGCATGGGTTTCGGCGATATGATGCGACATCATGATGCTTCCTTTGGAGAATTTATCCATTTCATACACCCCCATAGGACCGTTCCACATAATGGTCTGTGCATCATTAAGTACTTCTCTGAAGAGACGGGAAGAAGCCGGGCCGGTATCGAGCCCCATCCAGTCATGCGGTATTTCCTGAGACGGAAGATATTTCACTGCCGTATTTTCGGAAAGTTCCGGAGCGACAACAAAGTCTACAGGCAGATAGAACTTCACACCAAGCGAGTGGGCTTTCTCCATAATATCCCTTGCTTCATCAAGCAGATCGTCTTCAACCAGTGACTTTCCTATTTCATACCCCTGTGCTTTGAGAAAGGTAAAAGCCATACCGCCGCCGATAATGACTTTATCCACTTTGTGAATAAGATTTGTAATGGCCTGAAGCTTTCCGGAAACTTTGGATCCGCCGATAACAGCGATGAACGGCCGAACCGGGTTTTCAAGTACTTTGCTGAAGAAGTTGACCTCTTTGCTCAGGAGGAAGCCTGCCGCTTTATGTTCCTTGTCAAAAAACTTGGTAATTGCATAGATGGAAGCGTGCTTTCTGTGGCAGGCGCCAAAAGCATCATTGATGTAAACATCGGCAAAAGAGGCCAGTTCTTTGGCAAACCCTTCATCGTTCTTCGTTTCACCTGCTTCAAAACGGAGGTTTTCGAGAAGCAAAATGTCTCCGGCTTCCAGTTTCGCCGCCTTTGCTTTGGCATCGGGGCCGACAACATCTTCTGCCATATAAAGCTCATTTTTAATCTTCAGTAGTGTATGAAGACGTTTGGCTACAGGTTTCAGCGAGTATTTTTCATCAAATTTACCCGGCTCCGGACGCTCGAAATGGGAAGCAAGTACAATTTTGCAGTCACGATCAATACAGTAGCGGATTGTCGGCAGTGCCGCGCGGATACGCCGGTCATCTGTAATATTGCCGAATTCATCCTTTGGTACATTGAAATCACAGCGTATAAAAACACGTTTGCCTTCGATATCGATATCTTTCAGAGTTCTAAGCATCTTTTCCCCTTCCTACTTTTTGCTGATGTGTACGGCCATGTCGACCAGTCTGCAGGAGTATCCCCACTCATTGTCGTACCATGAGAGTACTTTTACCATTTTTTCACCGATGACCTGAATCGTATCGAGCGGTACGACAGTACTGAGCTCTTCACCGACAAAGTCCTGGGAGACACGATACTCTTCATCGACACCGAGAATCCCCTTGTGAGAACCCTCTGCTGCAATTTTGAATGCTGCTTTCACAACCTCTTCTGTAACACTCTGCTTCAACGTTACCGTCAGGTCGACCATTGAAACATCCGCAGTGGGGACACGCACTGCCTGTCCGTTGAGTTTTCCGGCAAGACTGGGCAGTACTTTAGAAATCGCTTTTGCTGCTCCGGTACTCGTAGGTACGAGGTTGGTCGCTCCGGAACGTCCTTTGCGCGGATCTTTTTTATGTTTTGCATCAAGAATCGGCTGGGAAGAGGTGTAGGAGTGTATGGTCGTCATAAGACCGTGTTCAATACCAAATGCATCGTCGAGTACTTTGGCGACAGGAGCCAATCCATTGGTGGTACATGATGCATTGGACACAACAGGCTCTCCTGCATAGGCATCGGCATTGGCACCAATCACAAATGTAGGGGTATCGTCTTTGGCCGGCGCGGAGAAGAGTACCTTTTTGATACCGTTGTCAAGATAAGGCTGCACACTCTCCTGTGTCAGGAAGGCACCCGTACATTCCAGTACCAATTCTGCCCCGTAATCTGCAAAATTGAGTTTGGCAGGATCACGTTCTGAGAGAATTTTCGCTTTGTCACTGCCAATGCATAAATAGCCGTCGCTAACACTGACATCTTTACGCGTACCATGTACAGAGTCATATTTGACGTTATATTCAATCATCTCTTCTTTGCCACTGGCATTGACTGCAACCAGTTCAATATCGTCTCTGTCGGCAATGATGCGTGCAACACATCTTCCGATCCTTCCCAGTCCGTTTATCGCTACTTTTACTGCCATCATTGTCCTTCAATAACTCTTGTGGTGTAATATGCTAAAATGCGGTCAATCGGAAAGTGGGGTGTAGAAGCCCTTTCTTGCCGGAAACAGCGCATCTGAGTGTGTGCAATTTTACTGTAAATGAGGTTAGCATTTGGTTAATAGCCCGGGGCTTGAAGTTGCCATTTTCGGAGGAAGTTTCGATCCGCCCCATGCGGGACATCAACAGATTGTCGAGGCGTGTATATCACAGCTTGATATCGACCGTTTGATCGTTCTTCCGGCTTACCTCAACCCGTTCAAGTCGAATTCGCTTGCCGATGCCGACATGCGGCTGCAGTGGTGCCGAACACTTTTTGAGCCGCTTCCCAATGTGATTGTAAGTGATTATGAAATACGACAAGGACGCAGTGTCAAGACAGCTGAAAGCGTTAAATACTTTCAAAAGTTCTACCATGTTAAGTATCTTGTCATCGGTGCTGACAATCTGTCAACGTTGACACAATGGCATGATTTTACGTGGCTCAACGAGCAGGTCACTTGGCTCATCATAAGCCGTCCCGGGTATGCCATGGAAACAGGCGCGCTGAAAAACTGGCGCCTGCTGACACTCAATGTACCTGTCAGCTCCTCTCAGATTCGTCAAGAGCAGGATGTCAGCAGTGTTGACACAAAAATTGCACCCTTAGTCAAAGAGATATTAAAAGGAAACAACCTATGACCATAGAAGAAAGAATTGAAACCATCGTAAATGTACTCGATGAGAAAAAAGCAGAAGAGATCGAAGTGTTCAACCTTGATGATGCAGACTACATTGCTGACCGCGTCGTTATTGCCAACTCACTCAACCTAAAACACACACAGGCACTCTTTGACCAGCTCAAAGAGGCACTCAAGCCAAAAGGAGAAACCTTCCTGCATGCCGATACCAGCGATGAATGGGTCGTAGCAGACTTGGGAGATATTCTGGTACACATTATGATTCCCGAGTACCGCCAGCGCTACAACCTCGAGCAGTTTTTAAGCGAACTGGTCGCCAATCAACGCCAATCTGATCAATAAACCCATTTCACCGTAGGGTGTTGTCCCCCGACGACACCAACAGTTTATTCCGGTAATAGAATTTGGTGTCGTGAGGGGAACCAAGGGAAGTGCCTGTAGTCCACAACACCCTGCAAGGCATTAAAACAGTGAACTCCACACATCTTCATAACGTGACCCTTCCAGCAGCGAAAGTCCAATAAAAAGTACAATCGTAACCATCGGAGAGAAGATAAGCCACCAGACATATCTTCCGCGAAACAGATAATAGAGCAACCCCAACCACGCAAAGACAATCAATACAATATGTGCAAGAAAAAGCGGAATGATAGGACGGGTAATGTTACCCATGATCCCCAGAGCAATCAAAGCAATAAAGCTCAAGAGTGAAATCAACAGTTTTTTGCTATCCCTGTTCCGGTGATAGAGAAGAAAAATCAAGCCAAACGTAAGAAGTACCGCAAGAATCAAAAGCGCTTTCATAATAATATTATCCTCTCTCTGTTTTTAGCCGAAACTTTGGCAGGCACCGTTACAGTCTGTCGACCACCTGTATACCGAGTATAGCCAGTCCCTGCTTAATGGTTCTGGCTGTCAAATCTGCAAGCATCAGACGGGAGATACGCGTCTGTTCA
>WGDG01000211.1 GCA_015493425.1 Sulfurovum sp. | reverse complement strand
AAGCAAGATAGTGTATAGTTACACGATAATAACTTGAATACATAACAAAAGGGTATATTGTGGCTATCAACTATAATAAAATACGCAGTTTTTGCCGTCTTTTTCGTATTATTCTGGGTACGGTACTGATCATCGGTGCTGTGACGATCAATGCAGAGTGGTCGAAATGGTTCTTCCTGGGTATCATTCCTCTTATTGCCGGTCTTGCCAACTTCTGTCCTCTCTGTATCATTACCAAAAAGTGTGATATCCCTGAAAAATAAATCTGCATACAGGAGGCAAATGCAACTTTTGTCTCTTTTTTTCTTTCCCATTTTCAAGTATAATGCGGCATTTGTTTTTAGGAGCACAGATTGATGGATAAGCTTGAACACTATCTCCATACCCATCATGAAGAGGAACTGCATCCTTCTGAGATTGCCAATCTTTTAAAGGATCTCAGTGATGATCAGTTCGAAGAGGCGGTCAAGTCAATTCCAAAAGAGCTGATTGCCGATGTTGCACTGGAACTTCCCGATCGCTATTTTGGTGATGTGGTGGAAAACTTCACCCCTGAAGAGATTGCCGAATCACTCTCGGAAATGGAGTCGGATGATCAGACCGACTTTATTCAGGAACTTGAAGAACATGATACTTCCAAAGCCAAAGAGGTTTTCAAAAAGCTTGATAAGGAAGACCAGGAAGACATTCTCCAGCTTAAGCAGTATGATGAAGATGAAGCGGGTGCCTATATGCAGGTGGAGGTGTACTCTGCCAAACTGGATCAGAAAGTTTCCGATGTCATCAAAGAGTTTGCAAAGCTCAAGCGTGAAGGTGAACTGGAAAATATCAACTATCTTTTTGTCACAGATGAAGATGGATATTTACGGTATGGTGTGGGACTTGATGATCTTATTGTCTTCGATCCTGAAAAAACACTGCGTGAGAATATTCAGGAGAATCCTGAAAAGTACAAACCGATTATTGGGCATGACCATGATAATATCAAAGAGATCGTACAAAAATTTCAGGAATATGATCTGAACTCAATGCCGATTGTTGATGCATACGGAAAGCTTTTGGGACGTATTACTTCAGATGATATATATGACCTGATCAGCGAGCAGGCTACAGATCAAATGTACCATCTTGCAGGGGTCGATGATGAAGCGGAAGAGGATGATGATCTGATCAAGGCCGGTAAGTCACGTGCAATCTGGCTTGGGGTCAATCTCATGACTGCTATTGCTGCCTCTTTGGTCATTGGACTTTTTGAGGGAACTTTACAGCAATATGTGGCACTTGCCGTTCTGATGCCCATTGTAGCCTCGATGGGCGGCAATGCGGGAACACAGTCGCTTACGGTTGTTGTACGTCAGCTCGCACTTGGTGAAATTGCCAAACATGATGCCTACCGGACAATTAAAAAAGAGGTCATTCTCTCCCTTGCCAATGGGCTGTTGTTTGCTGTGATTATAGGTATTATCGCAGCCATATGGTTTGATAAGGGCATGCTTGGAGTTGTGATTGCGATGGCAATGATCATCAATCTGCTCAGTGCCGGCTTCTTTGGATCTGTCATTCCGCTGCTTTTAAAAAAGTTCGGTGTGGATCCTGCCATTGGCAGTACTGTTATTTTAACCACGGTGACTGACATTGTCGGTTTCTTTGCATTTTTGGGTCTTGCGACCATTATTCTACTTTAAAAGGATTGTTAAATATCATGGACTTGTTAGTCATCTATTTTCTGGGAGCGGTTATTGTCTCCTTCGTCTGTTCTGTACTTGAATCTGTGTTGCTTTCTGTGACGATGCCATTCATTTCGGTAATGGAAAAAGAGAAGCCGAAAGCGGGGTTGCTGCTAAAACAGCATAAGCAGAATATCAATAAGTCGATTGCTTCAATTCTTATTTTGAATACGGTCGCCAATACAGTTGGTGCTGCAGCGGTAGGTGCGCAGGCTGAGCGCGTGTTTGGCTCAGGAGCACTCTTCTGGGTCTCTGCTGTCTTGACGTTTGCCATCCTCTTTTTTGGAGAAATTATTCCAAAAACGATTGGTGCAACATTCTGGAAGCAGCTTGCACCTGTGGCAGCTTACATTATCCGTTTCTTCATCTGGTTCACCTATCCAATCATTATCATGACCTTGTTTGTAACCAACCGTATTAAAAAAGGTGATGAAGGACACAGTCTGAGTAAGGAAGAGTTGCTTGAGAGTGCACTTCTGAGTGAAGATGAAGGGGTACTTGACGAACAGGAATCGGACATTATTGAAAATATCCTCAGACTTGATGATATAAAGGTGCAGGATATTCTGACACCGAGAAGTGTTGTATTTGCTCTTGAGGGAAATCGTACGATTGCCGATATTGTCAAGAATGAGGCAGATATTTTCAAATATTCCCGTATTCCTGTGTTTGAAGGCAATATTGAAAATATCACAGGGATGATTCTTACCAAACAGCTCTTTGCCCAGGCACTCAAAGATGACAGTGTAGAGCTTAAAAGTATTCAAAAAGATATTTACCGTATCAATGAGCAGGTACCTGTTTCCTGGGCACTTGATCTTTTTATTGAGAAGAAAGAGCATATGTTCCTGGTATTGGACAAGTACGACCAGGTAGAGGGGATTGTCACGCTCGAAGACTGTGTTGAAACAATTCTCGGTGTCGAGATTGTCGATGAGAGTGATGCGCATGTGGATATGCGTGAACTTGCCAAGCTGAAGATGCGTCTGCAGCGTAAACGTCAGGAGAAAGACCTCAATCTGCACTAAGAGAGGACTTTTCCCGTTTGGGTTTGTAACTCCAGTTCAGCTAAAATATATGAATGCTATTAAGAAGGGAAGCGTGTGGAAAAGAAGAATGCCCATCGGGGCTTTGGCGGCCTGAAGCTTAACACAGCACTGTTAGAAGTTCTGGAAGCACAGGACTACGAAAAGCCTACCCCTGTACAGCAACGGCTTATACCTGTCCTGCTTTCCGGTGCAAATGCCATTGCATCTGCACAGACAGGCAGTGGGAAGACACTGGCATTTCTGCTGCCTGCCCTGCAGTTGATGAACCCTGATGCATTGCCTGTAACTAACCACTACCCAAAACTTTTCATCCTCTCTCCTACGAAAGAACTGGCACAGCAGATTTATGAAGTCAGTATGCCTTTTGTCCGCAAACTGGGGTTTCGCAGTGTGCTGCTTCAGGGCGGTGGCAAGCGGAATGAAGAGAGCAAAAAACTGGAGCAGGGTGTGGATGTGGTGATTGCCACACCCCAACGTGCACTTGAACATATTGAAGCGCGTCATATCGATGTGAAAGCACTCAAGCACCTGGTTGTGGATGAAGCCGATATGATGTTCGACATGGGGTTTGTCAGTTATCTTGAAAAGATATTTGCCATGATGACGGAGCGTTCGCAAAAGGTGATTGTCTCAGCAACGATTACACCAAGGGTGGTTAAACTGGCAAAAAGCCATATTCAATCACTGCGGCGCATTGAACTGGATCCTCCCGGTAAAATTGCAGACACTGTTACACAGATGCTTTACCCTGTGGTAAAAAGCAAAAAGAGTGCTTTGCTTGCCTGGCTGATCTCCTCCCATAACCTTAAGAAGGTACTGGTTTTCGTACGTAAAAAAGAGTTGGCTGACGGTGTGGCGGAGGCACTTAGAGCGTGGGACTACAAGGTAGGTATACTTCATGGCGAGCGGATGCATCAGGAGCGTAAAAAATCGCTGCGTGCGTTTAGAGAAGGTGCGTATCAGATTCTTGTAGCAACCGATATTGCCGCAAGGGGGCTGGATATATCTGACCTTGATGTAGTGATTAACTATGATATTCCCCATGTCAAACATGACTTTATTCACCGGGTAGGCCGGACAGGCAGAGCGGGGAAAGAGGGAATTGCCATGACGCTGGTAAGTCCCGACGAAATAGAACAGCTCAAAGATCTGCAAAAAGTGCTTGGCAGCAAGATCAAAGAGGTGATTCTACCGGACTATGCTCCCAAAGATGTTAAGTCAAGAGGCTATCTTATGCAGCCTCCACAGCGCCGCAGACGAACGCCTAAACCAGATGGTAAAAAGGGCGCAGTCTCTCCAATTAACAAAAAGGGGAAAAAGCGCAAGACAACCAAGCGTGACGGATTTAAGATTTTGGATGCTTCCAAAAAAAGTGATCGTACAGCCAGTCGTACGAAAAAGCGCAAATAATTACTGAGCCAACATATCCAACTTTTTATCATACACTTTTGTCTGTACATTGAAAAGCCCAAGCAGGGTGTGAAAAAGATTGTCCTGGGAGTAGTGGGCATCTTTATGTTTTTTCAGTGACTGGACACTTGCATTTTTTTCAAGTGATGGGCCAAACCAGAAAAGGGCACCGATGTGTCTTTGTGCGTCGGGTGCCATAAAGTAGGGCAGACCATGCAGGTAAATGCCGTTTTCTCCCAGACTTTCTCCGTGGTCGGACATGTAGAGCATGGCTGTCTGATATTTTTTGTCGTATTTTTTCAGAAAGTCAATGGTTTTGGCAAGAAATGTATCGGTGTAGCGCAGGGCGTTGTCATAGGCGTTGGTAATGGCTTCGCGGCTGCATGACTCGAGCTGGTTTGTTTTGCACGCAGGTTTGAACTTCTCATAGGCTTTTGGGTAGCGTTTGTAGTAGGCCGGTCCGTGATTGCCCATCTGGTGCAGGATAATAAGAATGTCTTTGTCCGGATGTTGTGCAATGAAGGTGTCCAGTCCCACGAGCATACCGACATCACGGCACTCCCCTTCTGTACAGACGGTATTGTGTGCCGGTGTTTTGTAGTTCTCATACGGAATACGCAATGCTACCCCTTTGGAGTCGGAGTTGTTGTCACGCCACAGCATGGCAACTTTGCCGGTATGTTTAAGGACATCAAGTACGTTTTCAGTACGGATCCCTTTTTTATAGGTATATTCGCTTCTGGGGTAAACTGAGAACATGCAGGGAACCGATTCTGCTGTTGCAGTACCGCAGGAGTAGGTATTGGAAAGATCAATGATATTTTCCTCTTTGAGTTTCGGATTGGTCTCTTTGGGGTAGCCGTTGAGAGAGAAGTGGTCGGCACGTGCCGCTTCACCGACAACCATAATAACCAGTTTGTGAGGGCCTTTGTGTTCGGGAATCGTGGCATCGGTACCGATAGGTTTGAGCACAAGGGGGCCGCTGTTGTAGGTCAGATAAACATACTTTCCACTGCTGAAGATCCAGTAAAGCGGATTGATACTGAAGCGCAGCGGTTTGTGTTCACGGAAGAAAGAAGTATAGTATTTGCTGTAGGTAAAGAGTGATGCTGTGATGATAATGAGTGTCAGCAGAATGGTCTTTGTTTTGACCCAGAGTTCGCTTTTCCAGCTTCGGTAAACTACATTGGTACGGTAGACCCAGTAGGCAGGCAGCAGACCGAGGAAGACAAAGTAGAGCACGAGTTTGAAGGTAAGAAGATCGCTTGATTCGGAAAAGTTTGTCTGGATGGCGTTTCGGATCATGCTGTCGTCAATGATGACATGGTATGTGTTCATGAAATAGTTGGTCAGTGACGAGACGAGCAGGGCAATGATCAACAGCGGTTTCGTAGTCCACCGGGAACTGAAAAGTGTGAAGAAAAGTACGGTTACGGCAAAGAGTACCACGGCAAGCGAAAGGACAAATCCGGCATTTTCTGCAAAAGGATAGACTTTCAGTACATTTTTAAAAAAGGTATAGTTGTCGACAACTACAAAAAAGAGGGAGACGATGATAATGAGCCGGGTTTGTGTAAAAGGTTTTATGACGTAGCCTTTTTGTGTTTTGTTTTGGAAATCATAGCAAAACAACCCTAATGGGTTTACGCTTTAACTTTTTTTGTGTATAGTTTCACACTATTAAAAAGAAAAGGAAAACAAATGGCACAAGTACCGGAAAATGTCGGATGTGACAATATGGAATGCGTAGAAGGCCCAAATTGCCACCGCAAAGAGATCTATATGAATAAAACGGCAGCATCGGTTAAAACGTTTGGGGGTACACCGAAAAAAGGGTGTGGAAAATTCATTCCAAGGAAGAAAGAAAATAAGTAGCCTACAGGCGGCTGCGATGCAGCGGAAACTTTCCTATCTCTTCGAGGAAAGTCGTTGCATAGGCACCTTTGGGAAGGAAGAATCCTACGCGCAGTATCTTTTTGTCTTCATCATAGCTTGTCTCAACCTCTTTTGGCCATATCCATGCAAAACGCCTGTCTCCCCGTAATGCTCTCAATTCGTCATCATCGAACGGTTCTTCAAGGTGTCTTGCATCACTTCGTGACCGCATAGCCCTGTCACCGCATAAAAGTCCTGTAGGAGAGATCTTGCCTGAAGAAAAAAGGCCGGATGCATGAAGCATATCGTTGATAAACGTCAGTTTTCCATGCGGATAAGGCATGATGACATCGCCGAGAAAAAGTTTGAAAAACTGGGGCTGTTTTGTTAACGCTTCTACAAGTGGCTGGGGATAGTTGAGTGTTTTGGAAGCCTTGTCTACGCTTTCAGCGGCAATGACAGCCGAAAGTTTTACCCGTGATGTGAGCCAGCGGTTGAAAAGATAACTCTGATATGCCGCTACCAGCAGTTTTTCACGGCTGCCTTTAAGGCGTTTGCCTGAATGGGCGATCTCTTTTCCCTGCTCATAACTTTTGGCATCTTCTCCGAAACGCTGATATCCGTAGTAGTTTGGAATCCCTTTTTTCTGCATCATTGTTGCAGTTGTATTGAAAAATTTTGCATCTTTTTTTTCTACATTGTGCAGCACGATCTCAAAACG
>WGDG01000210.1 GCA_015493425.1 Sulfurovum sp. | reverse complement strand
AGCAGTCTGTCGATGCGTTTGCTACTCTGCAAAGCATGCTCCAGCGCCAGCTGCGCCCCATGGCTGAAGCCTGCCACGGCATAGTCGCTTTCTATCAACCACGGCTTAAAAAACTGCTCCTCTCCCTGCAGGGAAAATCCGTTAAAATATTTCAAGGAGTATCTTCCTGCATGCTTCGTGGGTGATGTTCTCGTGGGTGAGCAGGTAGTCTGAAACCTGTGCAAGTGCGCCGTCAAGCCGCTTGAGAAGTGCTTTAAGTTCTGCCACGGATTCTTTCATCAGAACCTCTTCTTCGACACTGGAGACGACAAAATTCTCACTCATCGCATACTCGTAGATAACCTTTCTTATCAACTCTTTAGCGTGGAGAATGTCTTCACTGGCATTGGTGAACTGCTCGTTAAAGTGCATCTGAGTCGCCACGCTCCCGGCAAGGTATACCTTGATACGGTTAAGCAGTGTCGAACGAGACAATATCTCGTGTTCCTGCATGATCAGCCGGGTATTGACGATGCCTATTTTTTCAAACTCCACATCCAGCCATGTCGCCACAACAGCCTTCGCCCCCTGATAGAAAGCTTGAATTTTACGTTCTTCTTCAGTAAAGCTCATGATCTTCCGTTTGCCAAGCAGCACCTTTTCTTTAACCGCTTCAAAATCTGAAGTCTCCACAACACTGCGTCCCTCACGCATGGCATGGATGGCCGCTTCGTTGGTAAGCGTATCGAGCGCAGCAGAGTTGAAGCCCACTGTCATACGGGCAATAGCATCAATATCCACATTATGCGGTTTGTGCGCAAGGTAAAGCTCCAGCGTCTTTTTACGGTCGTCAAGGTCAGGCAGGGAAATATGGATACGGCGGTCAAAACGTCCGGCACGCAGCAGCGCCTCATCGAGCACATCAATCTTGTTGGTCGCTCCAATGACGATAACACCCGAACTCTCTTCAAAACCGTCCATCTCGGTCAGTAACTGATTAAGCGTCGCTTCACGCTCATCATTTCGAAATTCTCCCCTGCTCTTGCCTACCGCATCGATCTCATCGATGAAGATAATGCTTGGCGCATACTGCTTGGCTTTTTGAAAGAGTTCACTGACACGCTTGGCACCCATCCCTACGTAAATATGTACGAACGATGCGCCGCTTTGGTAGAAAAACGGCACACCTGCTTCACCGGCAACCGCTTTTGAAATGAGGGTTTTACCCACTCCCGGAGGCCCCACCAGGAGTACTCCTTTAGGCAGGCGTATATCAAGTTCACGGTACTTTTGCGGTTCACGCAGAAAATCGATGATCTCTTCAAGCTCCTCTTTGACATCTTTGATGCCGGCAACATCTTTGAACGTCACCGTCGATGTTATGGGGCGTATGGGGCTGTCCTGGGTTTTACTTCCCTCCTGCACCGCTTCAATGCGCTCCAACTGCTGCTGTCTGCTTTTGTCTATATAACGGATAAGATAGGCAAATGCCCCAAGCAGAAAAAGAAATGTCAGGATATTGTACACCTCTTCGTTAGAACTTTTGACCTCTACAGGATACTTGCTGAAAAAGGCGTTTTTGTTGATGGCATCTTTATAGACTTTATAAACACCTGACGGTGTAACCAGACGCACATAGTCACCATCAATAACCAGCTTTTGAATTGTGTTTTTCTTGTAGAGCGCATTGGCCTGCTTGTGGGTAATGAGTGTTGCATCATCCCGTAGCAGTGAAAACGTGACAAGCAGGAGCAAAACAGCAAGCAGTCCAATAATGATTTTCAGGTTTTTCTGGACAAAAAGTTTTTCTTTAAAGTGTTGCGTGGTTGCCATCGGGGCTTACCTCCACATCGTTTAACAATACCCAGTTGCTGCCAAGGTCTTCGTTGCTTGTTACTTCCACACGGTTAAAGTACTGGTCAAAACCGCTGAAAACACCATCCTTTCCAGTTTCAAGCAGTACTTCAAGATTGGTGTTGTGGGAACGTCTGAAAGCGTAGTTTTTTGCCTTCACCAGCGCGGTAAGTTCACGGTGGCGTTCTTTGGCAATGTTACCGCGTATTTCAGGCTTCATAGTTGCAGACGCAGTGTTGTCACGCTTGGAGTAGGAGAAGGCATGTATATGGGTTAGCGGCAGCTCCTTTACACGCTCTATGGCCTCCTGCCACTCCTCTTCACCCTCACCCGGATGCCCTACGATGAAGTCCGTTCCCAGCGCGTAGCCACGGCTTGCAATGGTGTTGAAGAGTTCGATGTCGCTTTCAAACCGGTTGCGACGGTTCATCAGTTCCAGCATTTTGTCACTGGTGTGCTGGAGCGCAATGTGCAGGTGCTTCGCCATCCACGGCTCATCCAGCAGCTCCATAAACTCATCGTCTATCTGAATGGGTTCAAGGCTGCCGATGCGGATGCGTCGTACCCCGCGTATCATACTCATCTTCTTCAGCAGTTTTGCCATACTCGTACCATGATCTTTGCCGTAGCTTCCCACATTGGTACCGGTTAAAATGAATTCTCCAAATCCGTTGGCGGCAAGTTTGCGTATCTGTTCAAGGATCGTTTCCTCTTTATGCGAACGCGCATTTCCCCTCACGGAAGGGATAATACAGTAGGAACATCGGAAGTCACACCCTTCCTGGATCTTGATGAATGCCCTGCTCTTACCTACAAACTCTTCAACAATCGTTGAATCGATATGCTCAAGATCGCCTATTTCATAAAAACGTGTCTCTTTTTTAAGAATTTCGTTGATATTCTCTTTTTCAGAGTGCCCCATGACACCGAAAACTTTATTGTCCTCAAAGAGCGATTCGCCTTTGGAGTGGGAGCCACAGCCTGCCAGAATAACCTTTGCCTCGGGATTCTTGCGTTTCATCGAAGCGATATAGTTTCGTACTGAAGAGTCTGCACCGTTGGTGACTGTACAGGAATTCACAACAATGATGTCAGAGTTGTTCTCATCTTGAGTCAGTTCGAACTCTTTGAGTTTGGACATCATCACCTGTGTATCGAACTGGTTCGTACGGCATCCGAATGTTTTGAAAAAGACTTTTTTCATGCCTGCTCTCCGTCAAATAGTGTCGGCTGCGGCACAGCCGGCTTACGCACATCCTTGTCGATATAAATAGACTGTGTAGGATATGCAAGGAAGATATCGTTTTCTGCCTGGATACGTTCGATGATCTCCATGGAAATGGTACTGCGAAGGGTCAGGGTCGCATAGGCGTTGGTATGGTACCAGGCAGATATCTTGATCCCATAGGGTTCAATGAAGCTGTAGATACGCGGCTCGACATTGGTGTTCTTCATGCTGTACTGGCTGCGCAGTTTGTTAAGCTGTTTCCGGGTGATGTCGGTATACCCCTTGGAGTACTTTTTTGTCACTTCTTTTGCAATGGCACTTGCCTTGCTTACATTGGAGTCAAACGTAATGGTAAAGTCAATACCGTCCCAAACCGTTTTAAGCCCCGCATGCGAATAGTTGGCGATCATGTCGGTAAAAACGTAGTTGTTCGGTACAAAGATAATACGCCCCGCCCTTCGGTTATGCATGTAGGTGGTCAGCGTGATGTCCTCCTGAATGGTCATACGCAGTAGTGAAATATCGACAACATCACCCACATACTCCATACCGTTACGCACAAACTTTACACGATCCCCTACATGAATTGCACCGCCAATGATGATGACAAACCAGCCCAAAATAGACATGAACCAGTCTTTCATTGCAATAGCGATACCCGCAGAGGCGAACCCCAAAATGGTAACGAGGTAGCTGACATTCTCAATATAGGCAAAGAGCAGCACAAGTACCAGCAGTGTAATGAAAGTGAAGTTAAGTGCCTTGTTGATCGTATAAAAACGTTCATTGTCCGACATATAGCGGCGTACCAGATATTTGATGAAGAAAATAATGATCAGGAAAACAAGGATTATAATACCGATTGTTGTGGCTTTTTCCACCTCTTTTTTAATATCCGCACGCAGATTGAGCATGATCTCATCAAGCTTTTTGGTATAAACATTCTGCGTTGTTTTAAAGATCTCCACCACCGGGGTAAAGGTGTTGATCTGATCAATTGTATCGTGAAGCTCTTTCCGATATTTTAGACTGTCCGGCCTGGCTTCGATAAGCGAGTGCAAAATCCGCTCTTTCTCTTTGAGTTCCTGCATTACCTGCTGAATGGAAAGATAACGGTCATTGTACTCCTTGGCATCATTTTTGAGCTTCTCTATAAAAGAGAGCGCCGAAATGATCGCAAGCGGATTCTGTACAGTAGGAATATCGCCTACCGGGGGCGGTGTAAGAAATTTTTTGAACGGATCTTGTTCATACTCTTTGAGCAGCTGCAGTTTGCCAAGCAGGATTTTCTTTTTGTTGCGAAGTTCTTTCAGTATCTCACGCTGCTGCTTATTGAGCAAACGCCGATGAGAAAGTTTTTCCAGTTCATCAATTTTTTTGTCAAGTACCGTTTCCTGCTTTTTGAGTTCTTTGTATACATGGTAGTTACTGTAGATCTTCGACCAGATATTGTTCTCTTTAAGCTGGATATCCAGATTGTCTTTCTCACTGATCAGCTGCGAGAGTGTCTCGACATGTTTTTTGATACTTTGATCCGGATTTTGTGTGACGGGTGTCGTTACGTTCTCACCTGCACGGTTCTCTCCTGTAGCAAATGCTACAGACATCCCCATTCCTGCAAGCAATAGCAGTATACGCAGGGAGCGAAAGATCATCGGCTTGCTCCAAACTGCGCCAACACACGCTTGACTGCTGTTTCATCGAGGTCTTTAACAATTTTATGGTTACCAATACCTTCCGGAAGAATAAACTTGATACTGTTGTTCGCACTCTTTTTGTCGAGAAAAAAATGCTCATAAAAATCGTCGATGTCTTCAATGACATAATCGGTTGGAAGCGCATACTTTTCAAGTACTGCTTTCACCTCCTGCGCCTCTTGCGGCTCCATCAGCCCCAGCTCGACTGCCAGTGCATTTGCCATGACCATTCCAATGGCAACCGCTTCACCGTGCAGGTAGGTGGTATAGTCTGTTTCATTCTCTACAACATGTCCGAAAGTATGTCCGTAGTTGAGCACGGCACGGATACCTGCCTCTTTTTCATCCTGGTTGACTACCCACGCCTTGAGTTCCACACTGCGTCTGATTGCTTCTTTAAGCTGTGCTTCATCACGCAGGTCTGCCGTTTTGAGGAAGTCAAAGTATTCTCTGTCAAACATCACTGCCATTTTGACGATCTCGGCTACACCTGCGGCAAACTCTCTTTTGGGCAGGGTTTCAAGAAAAGCCGGGTCAATATAGACCGCTTTGGGCTGATAGAATGCCCCTATCAGGTTTTTGCCGTACTTGTTGTTCACACCGGTCTTGCCGCCCACACTTGCATCTACCTGACTGAGCAGCGTTGTAGGAATTTGAATAAAATCGATCCCGCGCTGATAGAGGCTTGCAGTAAACCCCGTCATATCGCCAATAACACCGCCGCCAAAGGCAATAAGCAGCGACTTTCTGTCCAGTTTATGTTCAAAGCACTCATCAAGAATCTGCTCAACAGTCTGCAGTGTTTTGTACTGTTCACCGTCAGGAACCGTCACCACATGCAACGCTTTTGCTTCAAGATTTTGAAGCAGAGTATCAAGATGAAATCCGGCCACGGTCGGATTGGTAACCACGACTACTTTGGTATCAAAAGAGAGTTTTGGAAGGGCATCGATGGTAATGTCGTATTTGACAGGCTTGGGAGGGAGAAGTTCAATAGGGACGATCATATGTGTCAACCTTGCTCGATAATAATTTGCTTTATTTTATCTTATATGCACTTAAATCCCGGGGTGCCGATCACAACAGCCCTAATGCTCTTCATCTGTAGCATACGGTACGAGCAGTTTCGGATGCTTGTTACTCGTCAATAGAAAGTCCTTGATATGCGTAGAGACCAGTTTCCAAAGTGACGTGCCGTGCATATTCTTTTCAAAAGGAGCAATTTGAAGAATGTTGTCCATATGGGCAAGTTCTCTGACAGGGTTGGAGACTTTCTGCTCTATCTTTATTTCCATAGAGAAGATGTGTGCGAGCGTTTCGTAGTGTTCAATAATAATATGCTTGCTTTCAAACTCGCCCTCCGGATCAAAATCACACAGAGAGAGTTCCAGCCCCAAAGATTCCGATACATCAAAAGCTGTCGAAGAGATCGATTCCATCTTCTGTTCATTCTCCATCAGCACCACACTTCTTTTAATGTTGTAAAGACGTTGTTGACCAAAGAGATAGACTACTTTTTTCAGTAAATAAAGCGTCTGCTGCATCATACCGGAGAGGAAGCTTTCACGGCTGACAAGTACAAGCCCGACATCTTGTTCCTGAATATCGTACTCAATAAGGTGTTCGACACTGCTGTTATCATAGCAGACGGAAACGTTGACATGTTCATTCTCATACGACTTTATTTTTTCAATAAGATCAAAGTCATTGGGATGGAGAATACGCACAAAAAGTTTGCGATTTTCAAGCTTTTCAAGCATATAGAGACTCTCTTCAAGATACAACAGCGCAACTTCTCTGTCAAACCGAAGATCAAGCAGCAAATAAAGCGCTTTCCCAAACGGTTCTGGGAAAAGCCCGATACGCTTGTTGATCGTTTTATAGACACCGTCAAGTACAAGCGGTTTCCCTACAATAAGCAGCGTATCGTTTGGGAGGATGGTTGTTGCATTGGTGGGGAGTATCTGCTTCTCTTTACGGTAGATCGCAGCAATTTTCCACTTACGCTGCAAAATCGAACCGACATGACGAAAGGCAAAGGTACTCCCGAAAGGAACAAGTACCTCCATGATTTCTCCTTTGCCAAGTCCGACATTCTGGGCAACGACCGGTACATTGGGCAAATGGTCATAGAGATGCGCTGCTATCAGTTCATCTACATTCAGTACAGTGACGTTTTTGTCATCTTTCCCAATCTCTCCATCATCCCACGGATTGACCAGCACAATACGGATCTTGTCATCGACAAGCCGAACATTTTTCAAGACATAGTATGCATCTTCATGTGCCTGAACGATAATAAATACCTGCACAAACATTGTTTCAGACATAATATGCCTGATCCGGGCATAACTGGTAGGATCCGCTTTGATTAGCGTAATGTTCTTAGCCATTTTTTCCGGTGTAGAATTTTCATGGAAACAGGTAACGTAATAGTGGTTTTCCGATACACGTTTGCGTCCGATCCACTCAATAAAATGTCTTGCGATGCTGCCGTCGGCAAGTATCAGTATGTTCTTCATTTATGCCCTAATTCGATATAATCGCGTACTCATATGGAAGGAAATTATAACACAATGCAATTTCAGATAGATAAAACCGACGGAAACGCCAGAGCCTGCACCATCAAAACAGCCCATTCTACCATTCAGACACCCGTTTTCATGCCCGTTGGTACGGTCGGTGCGGTCAAGGCACTCGATGCTACAGACCTGCAAAGCTTTCTCAAACCCGAGATTATTCTTGCCAACACCTACCATATGTATATTCGTCCCGGTGACGACGTTGTCGCCAAAATGGGAAAACTGCACGGCTTTACCAAGTTCCCAAAAAGTTTTTTGACAGACAGCGGCGGGTTTCAGGCCTTTTCACTGTCAGACAATGTCAAGATCGATGAGGGAGGCATCACCTTCCAAAGCCACCTTGACGGCTCCAGACACTACTTTACCCCTACCAAGGTCATTGACATCCAGCACAATCTCGGCTCGGACATTATGATGATCCTTGATGATCTTGTCGCCCTGCCTGCCACACAGGAGCGCATTGCTGCCAGTATCGACCGTACAACACGCTGGGCACAAGAGAGTATCGACTACTTCCGTGCCAAACAAAAAGAAGGTATCGGGGTTGATCAAAACATCTTTGCCATCATCCAAGGCGGTACAGACAAAGCCTTCAGAGAGAAGTCTGCCAGAGAGCTGTGCGCCCTTGACTTTGACGGCTTTGCCATCGGTGGGCTGAGCGTGGGTGAATCGAACAAAGATATGTACGAGACGGTTGCATGGACCACCCCTTTCATGCCCAAAGAGAAGCCGCGCTATCTTATGGGTGTAGGCACCCCGGAAGATCTGGTAGAAAATGTCTACCGCGGGGTGGATATGTTCGACTGTGTCATGCCTACACGCAATGCTCGTAATGGAACGCTCTTTACCTCTTTTGGCAAAGTCAACATCAAAAAGGCATGCTACACTACCGATGTCGAGCCCATTGACCCCGAATGCGACTGTATGGTCTGCCGCACCTACTCACGCGCCTACCTGCGCCACCTCTTCCGAGCCAGGGAAATCACCTATTTCCGCCTTGCGACCATCCACAACCTCTATTATTATCTTGACCTGATGAAACAGATGAGAGAAGCCATTTTACAGGAGAGATTTGAAGCATTCAGAGAGGCATTTTATGCCAAACGCGGCACTACAACTCCCTGAAATGCAACCCAGGTTACATGACTTCAAACAAAAGTACGATATGATTTCACAAAATAATTCAAAAGGATAGACCATGAGCCACAGACATAAAGCGAAAATCGAAAAAGTATTCGAGCATCCTATTTCTACCAACATAGACGTAAAGAAACTGATTGCGGCACTGGAGCATTACGGTGTTACTGTAGAACAGACAAAAAAACATAAAGCAAAACTCTTTTACAAAGAGAGTGAGTTCGTTCTACCGCTTCCGCATGGAGACCACCTGACCAAAGACGAAGTAGTGATGCTGCGCCACTGGCTTGAAGAGGTCGGCCTTACGCCTGACACTGTCGAGTAAGCATCTATTTCGTCAATATCCACTCCCGCGCCTCTTTTCTTTGAGCGTAGGGAAACTCTTTCACTTCTGCAGCAACAAAATGTGAACCTATCTTCTCTGCAAATATTCCTATAGGCGAATCGGTCACGAATGCAAGCTTTTTCACTTTTTTATGGTGATTTTTAATAAACTTCAAATGTTCTGCCAATGCAGAGAAGTCGTCCCAGCCAGGGAAACTTTCAGCTGCAATAATCAGCCCGGAAAGTTTCCCGTGTTCAGCAATAAACGGATCGATCACCTTTACCGCTGTTTCAAAATCTTCCTCTTTCAATGGCCCATCGGGCTCCAGTGTGACAATGGCTTCCTCTTTATCGAGTGTAATACTAAGCATAAATACCCCTTTAATAGTATGTTGTGATTGTTGTCGTCAAGCTATTATAACACACTATAATTAATGATAAAATATTATTTTTTCTTTTTAATATATGGTACTTTTGCTGATGGTGTCGATTTTGACGTTCTGTCAAGATGAACATCCTGATCATCAAAAAAGATGTCGGCTTTAAAGGCTTTCACAACTCGGCGTTTCTCTACACCTCCCAGGAAAAAAGCTTCATCCACCCGCACACCCCAGGCATCAAAGGTGCGTATGACACGCTCAAAGGTTGAAAAGTTACGGGCTGTAATGAGGGCTGTTTTGATGGGTGCCTTCTCCATAGGAAAGCGCTTCTGAATCTGGGAAATAACTTTGAGAAGTCTGGCAAAGGGACCTTTGGGAAGCGGCTTTTTGGCATTTTTCTTTTCATGTGCCAAAAAGGCTTCAAGACCATGCTTTTTGTAAATTTTTTCCGATTCATCCGAGAAGAGGACAGCATCCCCGTCAAAGGCAATACGTACAT
>WGDG01000209.1 GCA_015493425.1 Sulfurovum sp. | reverse complement strand
TATAAGAGACAGGATATGGGGAGGATGCGTGAGGCCGAAAAATCATCCGATTCAGCATGGGAGCTTGCTGGTGAACATCTGAAGAGAAACAAACTTTTGAATAATGCATTAGATTATCTGATCGAATATGCGGGATCATTATCACAGGATGAGCGAAAAGAGATTTCTGAGAGAATTTTGTCAGGCGAAAGTATGGAGAAAATCGAGATCGCAAAAGAAAAATTTTCGATACCGACCCCGCCAAAAAACAAGCCGTCGGGAGGTTTGCATCTTTAGGTGGTAGATTCAAAACACAAATTGCATAGCTGGATACCTGCAGAAATGTGTTTAAAAGGGTGCGAAGTAGCTACTTCGCACCCTTATCCGGCCACCACATCCTCCACATCACTCATCTGAGTAGCCTTGATAAATGCAACCTCATTATCAAGCGCATCGAAGTGTGCCACGCCGCAGTCTATCTTGGCTTGTTCTGTGGGGCGCAGAGCATCGGTAAAGAGTGAGCTTTTGGTCTCGACTACAAAATAGAGTCTCTCTACGTCATCTTTTTCTATTACCACTGCCCAGTCCGGATTGTAGCTTCCAAGTGGGGTATCGATCTTGAAAAAGCCCGGCAGTTTGGCATAGACCTTGACCATCGGGTTGTTCTCGAATGATATAGCAAAGTTTTTTTCTACATCCGAGTCGTAGATGACATAGTCATACACACCCTTTTCGCTTTTTTGGAGGTTCTGGCTCAGATAGCCGGCCAACTCCTGCTCTTCAAATATCTCTTGCGCATAGTAGCTCTCGTCTCCTATTTTTTCATATTTGATGCCGTCCACCACAAAGTGTCGCATGGTTCGTTGTACCATCCCCATGGCCTGCTCGATAAACTTTTGTGGGTTGTTTTTGAACTGTTCCAGCTTACCACTCCTGGTCAATATCTCCACAATGGCGCGACGGGTCAGGTTGGTCTCATTTTGAAGATAGGTCACGATATCCGGCAGTTCAAAATCTTTGGCATTGTACACAAAGCTTGACTCCTCCACGACATCGGCACCCACACCGCCCTGGGTGATCTCGATGCCAGCTTTGCTGTAGTGGAACCGTGATTTTGCTACAATGAGATGATCCTGTATCTCTTTGGCGCACGCCTCAACGAGTGCCGCTTCGTCAAACGTGACTCTGTAGGTCGTTTTGTACTTTATCCTGTTCCACAGCTCTGTGAATTCTTCGCTTAGATAGACCTCTTTATTAAGCGTTACGACTTTTCTTTTGCTCGCATCTTTTATGTTGAGATTTCCGGCTACTTTTTTAAGCAGTGTCATGATCTGAGGTGCAACCGCCTCATATCCATCCGGTAATGTCACGGAATCAGCCTTTAATGCCAGTTTCAGATTGTCTTGGACTTTGCCCCTGTCATCAATATATTTTTGCTCATACAGGTGCTTCCAGAGTGCTTCTGAATGTTCGACCCCAAGGTAGCTTTCCTCGCCGTTATTATCGATTGTTACGATATTGGCAAAACTGTGCTCCTCAATGAGTCCAAACTTGATGCCGGTGTCTTCTTCTATCTCTTTTTGCAGCTGTTTGGCAAAGTCCTCATAGGATTCGTTGGCCATCACTGTCAGCGTATTGATCTCAAAACCAAACACCCTCTCTCCCCGCTGATTGACACAGAGTCTGAGCCCCCGTCCGATCTCCTGACGCTTTTTGATGACTGAATTACTTTCATTAAGTGTGCAGATCTGGAAGATATTGGGGTTATCCCATCCTTCCCTGAGGGCTGAGTGAGAGAAGATGAACTTCAAGCCATTGTCAAGTCCCAGTAGCCTCTCTTTTTCCTGCATGATGAGGCTGTAGGTGTCTTCATCATCCTGTGTCTTACCGGAGGTGTCTTTGACTTTGCCTTTTCGGTCGATGGAGAAGTATCCGTTGTGCACTCTTTCTACGATCGTATCGACATCAACATCCTCAAAAAGTGTTCGGTACTTTGGTTTGCGGATAAGCTGGCGGTATTCCTCTTCGAACATTCGGGCATATTTCCCTTTTTGAGGACTGCCATCTTCATCATACCAGCGGTAGTTGGCCACCTTGTCGATGAAAAAGAGACTCAGGACTTTGATGCCCCTTTTTGTCAGTCTTAGTTCTTTCTCCAAATGCTCTTCGATGGTCTTGCGTATCTGGAGGCGCTTGCGCTCATCTTCATCGACGCCGCCGATAGCCTGTCCCAGTTCCACGATCTCCGGCTTGGAGGTGAAGTCGATGTACTCAGCCCCCTCTTCACAGTAAATATCATTGACGATGTATCCGCTGTAGATGTCCCGCCCGCCCGAACGCTCATACAGGTCGTCGCCTTGTTTCACGGTTAGTTTTTTGCGCGATACCGATCCATGCTTCATCACATCGATCTCGATCTTGGCGGTGATGGGGCTTTTAGTGTTGTCGGTTGAGAGCAATTTGATGTAGGCTTTATTGTTGCCGCCTTCTACCGTGAACTCCGCTACCTCTATCTGCTTGACAAGCTGCTTGTTGTAGGCATCGACAGGGTCGAGCTTGTAGACCATGTGGTGTTTCTCTCTGTGGGTGGCCGAATAGCGGATGGTACACAGCGGGTTAAGGCTCTCGATGGCCTCTTTCGATTTGTTGGTGGTGTCGACACTTTGTGGCTCATCGATGATGACGACAGGATTGGTAGACTGTATGAACTCAATGGGTCGATAACCACTGAGCCTGTCATTGGTACGATGGATGATGTTGGCTTTGTTCTCTTTGGTCGGGTCGGTAAAGCTTTTTCTAAAGGCATCGATATTGATGACCATAATCTGAATATAGTCGTTGGTTGCGAAACTTCTTACCTGTTCGAGATTCGCCGAGTTGTAGGTAAAGTAGTCATACGGTGTGTTCTGGTACATTGCACGAAAGTGCTCTTCGGTGATCTGTAGCGATTTGAGCACGCCCTCTTTGATGGCAAGGGAGGGTACGACGATGATGAACTTGGTAAATCCATAGAGCCTATTGAGTTCAAAGATGGTTTTGAGGTACACATAGGTCTTTCCCGTTCCGGTTTCCATCTCCACAGTAAAATCTTTACTCGTGAGCTTTTTGGAGTGTTCCAGTCCGTTGCGAAGTTGTATCTTGTTGAGATTTTCAAGCAGCTCATCATCAAGTAGATGCAGTTTGTTACCATACCCAAGCTCTGTCTCATTTTGCATAAGCCCCTGTGAATCAAAAGACGGTACGGAGAAGTTACTGCGGCACACCTCCTGCCCGTCAAAGATGTCTGTGACGGCCTTGATGGCTTCCTGCTGGTAGTCAAGGTTGGGGTCAAATTGGATTTTCATGGATTGGTCTTTGCAATGTATTTTTGTTTTGGACTGTTTGGTTTGTCTGGTATGGTATACACCAACAGTCCTTCTTCTATCAAAGGAGTTAAAAACTTCTCACTAAAGTATTTACGATCTTTTATACCTACAAACTCTTGAATCTCCTGCCTACTCCTTGCTTCTGCGCAAAATTCAAGTATAGCTTGTGGGGTAGCTTGTGGGGCAGCTTGTGGGGTGGCTTGCTCAGCATCTTGCTCGGTGGCTTGGTCACTACGTTTTAGCGGCACAATGATCTTGAATACATCCTCCTCGATCAGCTTGGGATCATCCCCGCCATAAATCTTGGCATATTTATAGAGGTTCCTCACACCGCTTCCGAGTTCATCGGCATAGTCGATCTCTTTGAACACTTTGGCGATGGTCGGATTTTTGGGGAAAGGGATGAAGTTGTTCGGATCGATAAACCCAAACCCATACGACTGGATGGCTTTCAGATTGAGGTCAAATTGGATTTTCATGTATGGCTCTCTATCTTTTT
Organism: Sulfurovum sp.; assembly: GCA_015493425.1. Taxonomy (GTDB): domain Bacteria; phylum Campylobacterota; class Campylobacteria; order Campylobacterales; family Sulfurovaceae; genus Sulfurovum. The sequence continues at coordinate 3,777 of WGDG01000209.1, read as the reverse complement.
GATGCTATCGTCTCTCAGCAATATCTGCATCTGAGTTATGGCAGTTTGATTCAATTTTTTCAATCGTTCCGCCTGTGGCAATCCCTCTTCAATAAAATGGGCATTTAACGATTCAAGGTTCGCCAGGCATACGAGTTGATGCACATTGGCTTCATCGCGAATATTGCCTTTTTTATCCGGATTTTTATCACGCCACGCTTTCGCGGTCATGCCAAAAAGTGCCATGTTCAGGATATCCGCTTCACTGGCATAGACAAGACTTATCTGCTGCGGTGTCAAGCTTGGGGGTATGAGATTTGCTTTGATGGCATCTGTATGGATACGGTAATTGATCTTTGTGAGGTTTCGCTTAATGTCCCAGCCAAGCTGTTTCAGCTCTTCCTCTTTGAGGCGCTGGAACTCTTTGATCAGGTAGAGTTTGAATTCGACACTAACCCAGGAGGCAAACTCAAAGGCTATGTCTTTATGAGCATAGGTACCGCCATATCTGCCTGATTTTGATACTAAACCTATGGCATCTGTCTGTTCTACCCATTTCTTGGTACTTAATGTAAAGCTGTTGAGCCCCGCTTCTTTTCTAAACCCGTCGAATTCGACTGTTTTAAAATGTGGGTTGTATATCTTCTCCCATGTCCCCAAAAATTCAATGGTGTTTCTGTTCCGCAGCCAGTTTCTGATGATCTCATTGGCATCATTGGTGTTTTTGTATTTTGCGATGTCGGTTAGGGAAATGTAGTCGTCATCATGGATTGATGTGGTAGTTATATTGGTGTCTAAAACTTTTATCTTGGCCATTTAGTTTTTTTCTCCATCATTTTGATACCCGATCAAATCCGCAATATGCTGCTGGATCAACACTTCTCTTCTATTGACAAATTTATTAAATGCATCGGTAATTTCTTCTTTGGTGCTCTCTTGTGTCGCACTCTGCAATATCTTGTACATTTTCTTATCTATAAAGTGTTTGTCCAATATAGACGTTACAATAGATTCATCATTGCCATTGTTCTCCAGCATCTCCTGCAGGTAAACTGCCGGTGCTTTCTTTGAGATTCTTTTGTTTGTCCGTGAACCTATCAGTGTACGATTGGCAACCATATCCCAATCCACTTCAACACCTTTGTTCTCCAAAAACTTCTTTGGAAAAATATGGTGATCATCCAAATCATTGGTGGCAAACTTTAGTTTGTCATTCTCGTAGAAGTCCTTTGCATCATGCATAAACAAGAGGTTGAATACACCTTTATAGACAGAGTTGCCTGCATACTTTTTGTCTTGTATTGTAAAGGTTTTGTAGAGAATGTTTCGCATTTCTACAACTACTTCAGGTATTTTAGAATCATCCTCAAACCATTTTAGCAACTCTTTGTAGTCTTTGGTAAGTTTGGATTCCGTTGATCCTGCATAACGCTCAGTAAAGACAGCAGACCAGTACCAGTAATTGATCTTTTGAATATCTTTGTTGCTGTTTTTGAAAAGTGCCAACATTACAATCGCCATTGGCTTATACGGAAGCCATTTGTCTATATCCCCAACACCATATTCATTTTTGTCAAGCAGCCTTTCAAGCACTTTGGAATCAAAGATCTCTGCCGTTTCTTTCCATATCTTCTGATTGATATGCTTTTCATCGATCTTAAGCATATCCCGTGCCTTAATGCTTAGGCCTTCATAGAGTGCAATTGCCTGAATGAAGTAATATGGAACCTTCGTATCTCTTTTATCGCCCAAAGCAAATTTCCGAATGTTTGCATATTCATCAAAGCTTTTTTCCCACTCTTCTCTAAGATTTAGGAACTTATAAAGTCTTGCCGTAAGCAGATCAAATACTGAGAGCTTCACCCCTGTCCGGTTGATCTTTTCAAAGAGTACGGCAATGGTTTCCGGCTTTTCACCCAAAGGAACATCAAGTGTCAGAACATTATAATGAATGACATTATTTATATATGCTCTGATCTTTTCACCATCCTCTTTACTGTAGTCTGTTTTATAATACTCATACCATATCTCCGTAAAATCCTCTTTCAAAAATGACAAGGGGATCAGTTTTTCCTCTCTGAGTACTTGCATATCATACTCGCCATCTTCATCGAGAAGTGCCTTATATTTTCGATAATAGTTTGACCAGCTGAATACCGCATCGTCAATATTGTCCTTGATCAGTTCTTCTATATTGATAAAAAATCTGTAGGGGTTTGATACATTCTTCAACGAAGTTTCAGGGCAGTAAAGCGCGTAAAAATAGGAACTCAAACGCTGCTGTCCATCCAAAATCAGAAGGTTTGGAGTTGCACGAAAGTTTGGGTTCACAAGCTTTGCACCTTCGATGGTTATTGTTTTAAACGGGGGATTGCTTGGTTCAACATTATGCACCAAAAAGGTACCGATAAACATATCTTCAAGAAGCGATTTCAGCAGCTCTTCGACATCCTGCCGCGTCCAGACAAAATTACGCTGAAAATCGGGAAGCATCACTTCACCGGCATAAGCTTTTTTTGCTAGATCCAATAAACTTTTTGATCCTTGACTAAGTTGCATTCAATGCTCCGATTTTATTAGTTTTAGTTAAGTGTCATTAATGATACTTTGTATTTCTTCTCTTAGTTTGGAAATACAAAATAGTACTTTTCAAGACACTAAACCTTTTTAAATTATTAATTACAAATCTGAGGTCGTCCCATATAACTATTAACCGCCACTTTGAAATCATCCCTAAAACGATTAAAACTTGGCATATTAATTCTATTCGGGTCACAGTTTTCAGCTATTTCATGTGTTGAATGTCCACTCGCTTCACATACATTTTTAGGATATGAAGGACTTGTTTTGTCTGTTGTTGCGTTTTCATGAGCGGCACAGTTTTGATATTGAGATAGGCAACACATTAACCATGCTTCACTTATTTTAGTTGGTATCATAGGTACGCCTGTCTCATTATAACCATGCATGGATAATCCCGCATTGACTTGAGTGTGTCTATCTTCGGAAAAATCCTTATCAGTATCTACAAAGAAAATAGCCATATCTGCTTCTTTCCCTTTTGCAATGCATGCAAATGCCTCACTATTTTTATAAAAACCTTTTATACCACTAAAACCATTATCTTTTTTGCTTCTCAAAATTGATCTTTTTCTTGATTCCGAAGAATCTTTTATTTTGCTTTTATGAATAAATTCCCACTGAATAAAGTCATCCTTCTCCAGCCCTTCATCAAATCCCAATTGAACTAATAGTTCTTGATAACAATCCAGTTTCTCCAATAATATAAGCATAGGTCCCTTTGTTAAAACTCCATCATAACCCAAGACACCTATATCAGTAGGACCTTCTGCTCTAATTGCTATTTTCATTCTCGGCCACATCTTTCAATAAATATTCTGTCAATTCCACAAGATTAACACTTTGCATTATTTCACCTGGACCAAATATATCTAGCTCATACTGACTTAGATTATTGTACTTATTGATAATCTCAAAGAAACTTTCAACGCCCGTAGAGCCATCTTTTCTTTTATAAACAAACAATATTGACTTTTTTGCTATCTCGTCATCAATATAATTAAGTAACATTGGGCTATGTGTAGCAACTATGGTCTGATGCTCAGAATCTATCAAAATATCAACCAACTTTTCTACAAACTCTTGGTTAATTCCATCCTCAATTTCATCAAATATCAAAACAGACTCACTTGTAAGCAATTGTGATAAAATAGCCAAAATGCGTAAGACACCATCACTTAAATGCATGCTATCTGTTTCTATATTTTCATTTTTATA
>WGDG01000208.1 GCA_015493425.1 Sulfurovum sp. | reverse complement strand
CTGATCGCCGGGACGAAGTACCGAGGTGATTTTGAAAAACGCCTCAAAGGGATTCTCAAGGAGCTCAAGCAAGAGAAGGATGCAATACTCTTTATCGATGAAATTCACACGATGGTCGGAGCCGGTGCGACAAGCGGAGGGAGCATGGATGCAAGCAACCTGCTTAAACCCGCACTTGCTCGTGGAGAGATCAAGTGTATCGGTGCAACAACCTATCAGGAGTTCAGGAATTTCTTTGACAAGGATAAGGCGCTGAGCCGCCGCTTTGCCAAGATAGATGTCGAAGAGCCGAGCATCGAAGATACCTTTACCATTCTCAAGGGTGTACAGCATAAGTACGAGAATTTTCACAAGATTGAATTTACCGATGAAGCGCTGCAGCGTGCGATCGATCTTTCGGTGAAATATCTGCATGACCGTTTCCTGCCGGACAAAGCGATGGATATTGTCGATGAGGTGGGGGCACACTTTATGCTGCGCGGCAAAGAGAATGTCATTGTCGAACCAAAAGACATCGAAGAGAGTGTCGCCAAGATGATGAAACTGCCATCCACTGTGGTGGGCACGGATGATACAAAGAAGCTCAAAAACCTCGAAAAAGACCTCAAGCGCCATATTATCGGGCAGGATGAAGCCATCGGAGTGTTGGCAACGGCGATCAAGCGTTCCTATGCCGGACTCAACGGTGAGAACAGGCCGATTGGCTCTTTCCTCTTTGTTGGGCCTACCGGGGTAGGGAAAACGGCGCTTGCAACACAGCTTGCCGAGACCATGCACGTACACTTCGAGCGTATCGATATGAGTGAGTACATGGAAGCACATACTGTCAGCCGCCTGGTAGGTGCCCCTCCGGGCTACGTAGGCTACGAGCAGGGCGGACTACTGACAGAGATGATCAAGAAGCATCCGCATACGGTACTGCTGCTTGACGAGATCGAAAAAGCGCATCCGGATATTATGAATATTCTTCTGCAGATTATGGATGGTGCGAAACTGACGGATAACAACGGTGTGGTGAGCGATTTCAAAAATGTCGTTCTCATTATGACCTCCAATCTCGGTACTAAAGAGCCCAATGTGATGGGCTTCAATAAAGATACATCCATGAAAACCGATAAGGCGATAAACGCCTTCTTTGCGCCGGAATTCAGAAACCGACTCAATGCCGTCGTGGAGTTCAACCCGCTTGGCATCGATGCACTGATGGAAATTGTTGACCGTGAGATTGAAAAACTCAATGACCTGTTGAAAACCAAAAAGATTACCGTCAAAGTGAACAAAAAAGCCAAGCGATACCTTGCCGAGGAAGGTTACGACGTACGCTATGGTGCCCGTCATATTGCCCGTGTGATTGACGGGAAGATTAAAGAGGCGCTGACGGATGAAATCCTCTTTGGAAAGCTCAAAAAGGGCGGCGTGGTCAAAGTTGGCTTCAAAAACGGGAAGCTGACCTTTGATTTTGGAGTGTAACATGGTTCACACCGTAGGGTGTTGTGCCCCCACAACACCACAGAGATCATTGGTATTACGGTGTTGTCAGGGGACAACACCCTACAATAAAGGCATTGCGCAGCAATGCCTACCAAAACTCCTCATTCCTCATTCCTCATTCCTCATTTACAAACTCCAAAGGAGTTTGTAATGGGTTCCATGTTCGACGAAGATCACTATCTCATTGCACCTCTGAGCGATTACTCCTATAATTTTCCCAACCCCCGTTTTGCATCCGATGAAGGATTGTTAGCCTATGGCGGTGACCTCTCTGTCAATCGGCTTCTGACCGCATATCGTAACGGTATCTTCCCCTGGTATGCCGAGGGTGATCCCATACTCTGGTGGTCACCTGATCCCAGACTGCTGCTTTACCCCGGTGACTTTATTGTACGTAAATCGTTTCGCAGGGTGTTGCGTAACGGTGGATTTTCTGTTAGGTTCGATTACCGTTTTGCGGATGTGATACGCTATTGCGCTACTGTGCCGAGAGAAGGGCAGAAGGGCTCCTGGATACTCCCCGAGATGCAGGAAGCATATATTCGGCTTCATGAAGAGGGCTTTGCCCATAGTGTGGAAGTCTATAAAGACGGGGAACTTGTCGGCGGTCTGTATGGACTCTCAATGGGGAAAGCGTTTTTTGGGGAGTCGATGTTCTCGTTGGTCTCAAATGCATCAAAGGTCGCATTCAAGGCGCTCAGTGATGTTTTAGGACAGAGAGGCTATGATTTTATCGACTGCCAGATGCGTACAGATCACATGGTGGGTCTGGGTGCTCAGACAGTGCCCAGAGAACGCTTTTTGAACGAGCTTGAAGCGACGCTTCAGAAGCCCAGTGATCTTGGAAGCTGGCAGAATTTTGAATGGACATACAAGGAAGATTGATGGTAGATAGAGAAATCGGGTTTTCACTCTGGCTGGACTTTGTGGAGCGTGACTACCTTAAAAATGAATTTGGAACACTCATAGAAAAAGGCATCATTAACGGTGCGACAAGCAACCCGGCGATCTTCGCTTCGGCGATCACGACCTCCCCGGCATACAAGGCACAGCTTGAGTCACTGGAGGGCAAGAGCCCCAAAGAGAAGTATGAAGCACTTGCAATGGAAGACATTAGAACCGCTGCCCAGGCGCTCAGAGGGCTCTATGATGAAGACAATGACGGTTATATTTCCATTGAGGTGGATCCTTTCCTATCCAACGATACCGAAGGTACCATCGCAGAGGGTAAACGCCTTTTTGAGGCTATTGGCAAACCGAATGTCATGATTAAAGTACCCGCAACCAATGCCGGATATGATGCGATGACAGCACTGCTGGCGGAGGGCATTTCTGTGAATGCAACACTTATCTTTTCCCCTACACAGGCGCAGCGTTGTGTAAAAGCGATGGAAAAAGGCATGGAGCAGACGGATGCGAAAGTGAATGGTGTTGTTTCTGTGTTTGTCAGCCGCTTTGACCGTATGCTCGATGATGAACTGGCACAAAGCGGCATCGATACCGGATTGACGGGTATCTACAATGCGGCAAAAATCTATAATCTGATCGAGCGAAACGGGAACGACCGTATTCGTACACTCTTTGCCAGTACCGGTGTCAAAGGGGAGAACCTGCCGCCATACTATTATATGCGTGCCCTGCTTGCGCCGCATTCTGTCAATACGGCACCGCTTGCAACCATCGAATCATGGCTGGCAGTCAAACC
>WGDG01000207.1 GCA_015493425.1 Sulfurovum sp. | reverse complement strand
GTGTAGAGACAGCACTTGGGGTGAAAAATTCTCCCCCTTTCTTCCCCGCATCACTCGCAAAGTGGGAGATGAGATACTCATAGGCATCCCCGATCACATCATTGCCCTCCAGCATAGAGGGACGCAGATCCAGCTTCTCATTGGCAAAATCCTCCAGCAGATGCTTGAGAATAGCGTTACGCTCTTTGGTACCGCCCAGCTTGGTCTCGGAGTTGAAGTCCACATTGCGGAAGATCCCCTCCAGTTTCTCCCGATTGTCCTCTTCGATTCGTTCCAACGCTTTGTTGATAATCTCTCCAACATTGGGTGCTTCTTTGTGCTTGAGCAGATAGTCGAATGTACAGCGTTCATCGAGCACAAACTTCTCACGCTTTAGGCTCTTGGCGATCCGCGCCTCATTGCCCTTATATTTCTCATGCAGCTCTTCGAGCTTCTCTTTATAAAAGTCAGAAAGGTATTTCACAAAGAGCATCGTCAGCACATAGTCTTTATACTCATTGCTATCCATCGTCCCCCTAAAGGTATCGCAGGCTCTCCAAACAATGTTATTGATGGTCTCTTGGGTTGTTTTTTGCATGGTCAATCTTCCTTGTTTTGTTGTATGATTGTATCGAGAAATGCTTGCGAAAGGCGCTGTTTCTCCTCTGACAACCTCTGTAGTAGTATCTGCTCTTTGTCAGTAAGCTCCAAAAATGCTACCAGCTTTTTTTGTTTCTCTAATGGTGGCAAAATTACCTCTAACCGCTCCAAATCCTTCGTCTTCAACATAGGGATGGCAGTCCCCTTGACATCCTGTTTCAAAACACGTTGTGTTGCACGTGCATTCAAGTAATAAGCCAGATATTTTGCATCTACTTTGTCACTCTTTACACGGATCACAGCCAAAAGAGAGTGTATCAGCAGCCCTTCATCCTCTTTTTCAACATATACTGCTGAACTGGGAGCGCGCAGCCGTACCACTACATCCCCCTCCTGTGTAAGGTATTTACTCTCTAACTCTTCAGAAGCAATAAACACCTCTTTCTCTTGTCCCAATCTATTCAGCCTCACTCCGGTACCAAAGTACTTCAGAGATATTTGCTCATATGGTATATGCCGAGGAGAATCCAGTTTAGCCTTTTTACGTGCCGTAACCAAGCCTGTACGAACAGTGGCAATTTCACCCAGAAAAACAGTCAAACAGACTCCTTTTATTGTCTATTTAAGAATCGTACAATTGTTTTTGTTTGCTTTGGCTTAAAAAATATTTGTATTACTCACAAGTATACATCTACAAGCCTTGTCAAAATATTGGTTATTTTATAGATTGGCTTTTTCAGCAGCAGAATGAAAATAAAATGAAGAAGAGTTAAGTAGAAGAAAACCCCAAACCCAAAAAGGTTCGGAGCAAAGAGAGTGCGGTAGAGGGTACCGACTATCTTTTTGAGAACTGAGGAGAACGTCTCGCTTTTTTCTTACCTGGTTTCTTACGCTCAACGACTCTTGAGTCACGGGTAAGAAGACCCATAGGCTTGAGGATCGCTCTAAATGATGGCTCATATGCTACGAGTGCTTTGGACATACCGTGTTTTACAGCGTCAGCCTGTGCATAGTATCCGCCCCCCAATGTTGTCGCTCTAATGTTCAGACAGTCAAGCTGCTTTGTTGCTTCAAGTGGCAGTTTTACTTTCATTTTCAAAGTTTCGTGACCACCGAGCCACTGGTCGAGTGTTTTGCCGTTGATGAGCATTTCACCGTTACCCGGAGTGATCCAGACTTTCGCGATCGCCGCTTTTCTTTTTCCTGTTGCATAAATTGTTGCCATGATTACGCTTCCTTATTGATTTGTGCAGTGTGCGGATGTTCGGAACCGGCATACACTTTCAGTTTCTTGAGCATCTGCTTACCGAGTTTTGTTTTGGGGAGCATCCCTCTTACTGCAAGCTTATAGAGCTTTTCAGTGTGGTTCTCAAGCATATCACTCAGTTTTTTGGACTTTGTAGAACCGAAGTATCCAGAGTGAGTGAAGTACTCTTTCTCATCCAATTTGACACCGGAGAATTTCGCTTTCTCGGCATTGATGATAACTACGTAGTCACCACAGTCAACATTTGGTGTGAAAGAGGGCTTGTGCTTTCCTCTGAGGATAGAAGCGACGTCAGTCAGGATACGACCGAAGGTTTTGCCTTCTGCATCGACCAGAACCCAGTCACGCTGTACTTCATGAGGTTTTACGACTTTTGTCATTTTCATGATGGTTTCCTTGTTTTGAATAAAACACTGCCAAGACAATGCTTTTTGTGGACGGATTGTACCCACTTATTCTTAAATATTATTTAAATTCAGTTTATTTTAAGTTTATGAGCGTAATTCCCTCTTTTTCAAGATAAACCAACACCCCTTCGGTAGGTTTGTGCAGCAGCGCGCCCACCGCTTTTGTATACCATGCAATCTGTTCTCGATGCTTGAAACTGTATTTCTGCGAACTTTTATAATCTACCACTACCGCATTATCTGTATAGTCAAGCAGCAGGTCGACCTGTTTCAGCTCCCCGTTATAACTGAGTGCCTGTTCTTTGCTGATCCTGGCATCCTCAAGCAACCGCATAAACGGTTCATGTGCAAGCAGCATGCTAATGCGCATTCGTATCTCTTCAAGCCCTTCTTTTCCGATACGCTGCCCATACCGGTTTTCCACAGCAATCATCGCTGCTTCAAGGCTCTGCGTATCGAAACTGCCCATCATCTCCAGCGCATAGTGCAGTGCGATCCCAAACTGTATTGCAGCATAGTCTTTCTCCTCTTCCTCTTCGCCCTTTACCTCCAGACGTCCGTAAAAGCTCACACGCTCAGGCAGTGTTTCGGCCACACATCCACGCTCTCCCTGCACATCTTCCGTGGGGACACGCAAGGTTCCCAGGCTGCCGGGGACGATCCCAAGCAGGTCAAATATGGAGCCTTCCGGCTTTCTGAGTACAAGCATCCCTTCTACCGCTCTTGTCAGTGCTACATAGAGTACATTAAGCCTGTCTTTTTCTGACGATCTCTTACGTGCTTCGAGAATCTGTGCATAAACTTCGTCAAAATGTTCCCGCCCTTTGGTACGGTAGAGGATCTTGTCGATGTAGAGTGCATCGTTGTAGTGAAAGATCAGTGGTGCCGTATCGTTATTGGGGCGTGTCAACTTGTCCATCACAATCACATAAGGAAACTCCAGCCCTTTGGAGCCGTGTATCGTCATAATGTTGGCACCATGTACCGAGTGGGAAGCAATAGCAATACGGGAGGTTTCAAACTCTTCCAAAAAGGTGGGTATGTCGCTGAAAGCAGAGGCAAACTCCAGCAGCTTCAATATATTCGGATCATCATCAAAGTAACCGAACTCCCGAACAAGACGGTCAAGTACCTGTAACGGCGACATGAACGGGTGGAACCATGCCGTATCTATCTCATCGATCTTCTTCCCTACTCTCTGTAACAAAGGCTCTGCATCGATACGTTCTCCATAAAAGAGGTACGATACCATGGCAGCCAAAGCAGCAATCTTGGGTAGATACTTCAGTGATGAAGAGGTCTTCAGCAGTGTTGCTATACCCTCCTTCTCGCACGCCTCCTGCAGTGCCTGTCCGTCTTTGTTGGTACTGACAAGAAAAGCAATATCATCGACGCGTACGCCTGCATCCATCAGCCGTTTTGCCTGCACTACTGCTTCTTCAAGCAGTGTATCACTCTCGATGACCGCTACATACCCTTCCGCTGCATTTGGACCGCTCTTTTGCGGCACGTAGCCGGGCATGACAGGTTCAAACCAGCGGTTGACCTGCTCAACAACCGCTTTGGCGCTTCGGTAGTTGGTATCCATCTGCTCAATCTCGATGTTGTAGCGCTCGGCAACCTTGTCAAATAACTCCTCCACCCCGCCCCGGAAACGGTAAAGCGACTGTTTGGTATCCCCCACATAAAAAAAGCTTCTAAATTCCCCCTGCCCTTTACCTGCAAAGATTTCATCGATCATTGGTTTGAGCAGCAGAAACTGCAATGTAGAGGTGTCTTGAAACTCATCAAGCAGAATATGTCTGAACTTCGCATCGATCTTAAAGTAGATAAACTCTCTGCTGACACTCTCATAAAGCAGCCGGTAGGTAAAGTAGGCAAGGTCATCAAAAGTCAACACCCCTGTTGCCACCGCACTGCCTACAACAGCATCTTTGTAGTAACCGTACACATCAAATACCGCCTGAAGGACAATCGCCTCTTTTATCCGTGCCCACTCTTTCAGTAGCGCTCTGAGTTTCTGATAGCCTGTTTCAATCTCTGGATGAGTCTGGATATACTTCTTGTAGTTTCTAT
>WGDG01000206.1 GCA_015493425.1 Sulfurovum sp. | reverse complement strand
GAAACCCTCTTTATCGGCGGCGGCACCCCCTCTACCATTGCACCGGAACACTATGCACCGCTTTTCGAGCTGCTCGTACCCTACCTGGCTGAAGATGCAGAAATCACTACCGAAGCCAACCCCAACTCGGCAACCAAAAGCTGGCTTGAGGGGATGAAAATGCTCGGTGTCAACCGTGTTAGTTTCGGAGTACAGAGTTTCGATGCAGCCAAACTTAAAGCCCTCAACCGCGCCCATACTCCCAATCAAGCGAAAGAGGCGCTTCTTGCCGCACATGCATTAGGATTCGAACACCTTTCCCTTGACCTCATCTACAACTATCGCGGCGATACACAGACACTGCTTGCAAAAGATATTGAAACAGCCTTTTCACTCCCCATCGACCACCTCTCCGCCTATGAACTGACCATCGAAAACGGCACCAAGTTCGCTGCCACCCCGCAGGCAAAGCAGGAAAACGACAGCCTCGCCTTTTTTGTTGCCGAGCAGCTCAAAGCACATGGCTTTACCCACTACGAGATTTCCAACTTCGGCATCTACCAAAGCCGCCACAATCTCGGTTACTGGAAGCTTCAGGACTACATCGGTGCGGGTGCGGGTGCGGTAGGATTTTTGAAAGACACCCGCTTCTACCCCCAAAACAGTATCGAAGCGTACATCGCCAACCCGATGAAGATAGAAGAAGAGTATCTTTCCAAAAACGATCTGCTGACCGAAACAATCTTTTTAGGGCTGCGAAGCCGTGTAGGCATTGACAAAACAATGCTTCCGAAAGCCTATCTCGAACGTGCCCGGACACTCGTTGCAGAGAAGAAGCTGACTGAAACCCCAGAGCGTTTTTACAACCCGGACTTCTTCATTGCCGATGCCCTTGCACTCTACCTTTTAGGATAATTTGTTAAAATACCCCCACTCTATTACGAAGGCAGCGTATGTTTGGCATCGGATTTACCGAATTACTTCTTATTGCAGTCATTGCCATTTTGTTTCTGGGACCGGACAAGCTTCCCGAAGCGATGGTGCAGATTGCCAAATTGTTCAAAAGTGTCAAAAAGACCGTCAACGAAGCCAAAAGCTCCCTTGAAGAGGAGATGCGTATTGCAGACCTCAAAGAGGAAGCAATGAGCTACAAGCGACAGCTTGACAGTGCCACAGAAGAGCTGCAGGGCTTTAAAAACATTTCAATGGACGATATTCTAGATGAGCCCATCATTGTTGAAGACACTCCTGCTTCCGCCCCTGCCAAGAACAACAGCCCCTACGCGGACGACAACCGCCCTACCGTTCAGGTCGAGCCCAAAATGGAAGACGTTCCCATGAAGAAAAAAGAGCGCACGTTCAAAACAACCGATCAAAGTGAAGAAAAAACAACAGCTCCAACGGAAGATGAAAAGGGGAATAACTGATGTTTGAAGAGTTACGCCCCCACCTGGCAGAACTGCGCAAGCGTCTCGGCCTCTCCGTACTTTCGGTATTCATTGCCTTTATTGTCACCTTTACCTTCCACAACCAGATTTTGACATGGATCACCCAGCCGCTGAATGATGCGCTGGTACAGGTGGGACGTATTATCGAATCACAGGACAAAGCAACCTGGAAAATGAAAGAAAAGGAGAAGGAGCAGAACCTCACCGTTGCACTCCCTTCCAAAAAGGCAGCGGAACTGAGCAGTGATCTCGATGCAGCATCCAAAGAGACCAACGGCAAACTGGCACAACTGCTGCAAAAGGCTGCCGCTTCTGCCAAAGAGCTCACACAGATGCTTTCAGATATGGAGAACAACAGCTCCAACGGACTTTCACCGCATAATACGTTCAACGGACAGATCACCACCCATCAGGTGGGCGGGGCTTTCTTCGTTGCACTGAAAGTCTCCTTCTTTGCCGCCCTGCTGCTGGCAATGCCTTTCATTCTTTACCAGCTTTGGCTCTTTGTCGCACCGGGACTCTACAGCCATGAGAAGAAGATGGTACTCCCTTTTGTCATCGGCGGCTCCATTATGTTCCTGATCGGGGTGCTTTTTGCCTACTACATTGTGACACCGTTTGGTTTCCAGTTCCTCATTACCTTTGGTGCGTTCCTTTACACACCTCTGATCAATATCGAGGATTATGTCGGCTTCTTTACCAAGATCATGCTGGGCTTCGGACTGGCCTTCGAACTGCCGGTCTTTGCTTACTTCCTCGCATTGCTGGGACTGGTAACCGACCGCACTTTGAAAGACTTCTTCAAGTACGCCATTGTCATCATCTTCCTCGTTGCCGCCCTGCTGACACCGCCGGATATTTTGACTCAGCTGCTGATGGCAGCACCGCTGGTCATTCTTTACGGTGTTTCCATTCTCATCGTCGCTGCAGTCAACCCTGAAAAACCCGAAGAAGAGGATGATGAAGATGAAACTGACGAAGCATCGTCCCGCCAATCGTAAATGTCTGACGAACTGCTGACGGAAAGTTATGCCTATGATCTGCCCGAGGGGCTGATCGCATCCGAACCGGTCTACCCGCGAGACAGTGCAAAACTGCTCGTCTACGATCGTAAAACCGATACCGTCACCCATACCACCTTCCGCCACCTGCTTGAATTTCTGCCTGAATGTGACGTATTTCTTAATGACACCCGTGTCATCAAAGCACGTATTTTCGGTAAAAAAGAGAGTGGCGGAAAAGTAGAGCTGCTTTTCAACAAAAGTCTCGATGCCTACCGCTCCCTGGTCATGATACGCGGTAAGGTTCGTGAAGGTACACAGCTTTTTTTTGATGAAGGTCTTGTCGCTACAGTCGAAATGCTGAACGATGACGGTTCCCGTATCGTTACTTTCAGCAGCAACGGTAAACCGGTGCGTTTTGAAACACTTGTCCAACTTCTTGATGAGATTGGCCATCTCCCCCTGCCTCCCTATATGCAGCGTGAGGACAGGGAGAGTGACGAACACGACTATCAGACCCTCTTCGCACGGGAAGCCGGTGCTGTTGCCGCCCCGACAGCATCACTGCACTTCACTCCGGAACTCTTCGAAGCGCTCAAAGCTGCACATCCGACCCACACCCTGACACTCCATGTGGGTGCCGGTACTTTCAAACCGGTTGAAGCGGAAAAGATTCTCGACCACCCCATGCACTCGGAATATTTTCACATTCCCCAAGAGGCAGCGAACGTACTTGACAGTGACAAACCGCTGCTGGCCATTGGCACAACAGTTACCCGCACGATTGAATATTACATACGCACCGGTAAAACCGAAGGGGAGTGTGACCTCTTTCTCAATCCGCACAATCCTCCACAGCGTGTCACCCATCTGCTCACCAACTTCCATTTGCCCAAAAGTACACTCATAATGCTCGTGAGCGCTTTTATTGGAAGAGAAAAAACGTTACAATTGTATCAAGAAGCAATTGCACACCGTTACCGGTTCTTTTCCTATGGAGATGCAATGCTCATTCTCTAAGAAGGGGGCATCATGATCAAACTGTTCCTTTCTGCAGGCATCATACTCCTTGTGCTGCAGGGATGTGCCGAGAAAAAGCCCTATCATTACCCCAATTACGACATTATTAAACCCAAACCTGTCTGTACACCAAACCGTAAGAATATTCAGGCGCTACTGGACTCCTGCCTTGGCAAACCCTATGTCTGGGCGGAAGAGGGGCCAAACGCGTTTGACTGTTCGGGTCTAACCTACAACATTTACAACAAAATGGGTGTAGATATCCCCCGGACTGCGAGCGAACAGGCGAAGGTAGGCAAAAGGATCGCCTTTAAAGATTTGCAGTATGGCGACCTGATCTTCTTTGGCAGTACCAACAAACGCAGCAGACGTATCAGCCATGTGGGTATCTACCTTGGCAACGGCTGGTTTGCCGAGGCAAGCAGCAAAAAACGCCGGGTGACACTCACAAACTTCAGAGAAGAGCCCAAATATATGCGCCGTATCAAAGTGTGCCGCCGGTACCTCAGTCTGGATGAACGCAAAAGATATATGAACTGTGACGCGCCTCTGAAAAAGATGGAAGAGACAAGCTTGCGCTACACCACGCCATGGACACCTGACAAGGGGCTTCCCAGACGGGCTGTACCCAGACATGGGTAGGTACGCCTTCTTTTAAAGAGGTGTACCCTATAATTGCTGCATGAAACCTCTTTACCTTGCTGCTGCTTCCATTTCACTGCTGTTACTTTCAGGCTGTACCCCTGATGCCTTTCCAAAGCATCCCCACTACGAAGTGATCAAACCAAAGGTGCGTTACACGCCTGACAGACAAAACCTTGCAAAAATGGTCAAGCAGTTACAGGGAAGCCCGTATGTCTGGGCGGAAGAGGGGCCCGACCGCTTCGACTGCTCCGGTTTTACCTACTATATGTACGGATCGATGGGCATCGAGATCCCCCGTGTGGCACGGGAACAGGCAAAGGTGGGGAAAAAAGTCAAAGTGAGCGAGCTCCAGTACGGTGATCTCATCTTTTTCGCTACCGACAGACATCATCCCAGAAAAATCACCCATGTAGGCATGTATCTGGGTGACGGCTGGTTTACCCATGCCAGTACGACCAAAAAAGAGGTGGTGTACTCCAACCTTTTCACTTCCCCCTACTACAAAAAGCGTCTGCGTGTCTGCCGCAGATACCTGCCTGAAGAGAAGTTCCGTATTGCACAGGCAGAGAAGCCCTGGAAAGATACACAAAGCATCTCCTCTGTTACCAAAACTCAGGGAGCTTCCACATCAAAAAGCAAAGGCAAAGCTATTGTCATTCAGGCACCTATGCAACAGCTGGAATCCAAAGGGGCAAAAGGCAATTTCTATGTACAGGTCGGTTCATTTGTCGGACGTCCGAAAGCGGACTTGCTCTACAAAATCAGCAGAGCGGGACTGCACTACAAGATTATCCGTTTCCCACGCAACGGACAGACGGTCAACAAGCTGCTCATAGGCCCTTATGCAACCCGTTCGGAAACACTTCCTGTACGGGAGAAAGTGCGTAAAAGCATTCAGAAAGATGCCTTCATCGCTGAAATACGCTAATCATTTTTTCAGCGTTGTCAGCGTGAGAGGTAACGTTCAATTTCACTTTTCAGCCGGCCAAGCTCTTTTTCATAGGCATCTATATACTCAGTAAGCATCTCCTCCTGATGGTAAATCACTTTTTGGTGAATTTTGGCAATGAGCTGATACATCTGTGTCGCACCGATACTTCCGGTAAGCCCCTTCATATCCAAACAAAGCATTTTTACCTGCTCGTAGCGGTGTTCACGTACCAGTTTGGCAAAAAGATCTCCGCTGTTTCCATATGCATCAAGGAACTCCTGCAAAATCTCCATATAGAATCCTTCATTGTCATTCGCATACCTGATTCCTTTATGAATATCGAGGACATCGCTGGCAATGACTTGATGATCCTGCACTCTCTGCTTCTGTGCCCCGCTTCCGGGCATATACATTTTAAAAACCGTATAGAGCTTGCCGATATTGATCGGCTTTGTCAGATAGGCATTCATCCCGCTGTTAAAGATTTTCTCCCGCTCACTCTCAAGCGCCAGTGCCGTAAAGGCAACAATGGGCAGTGTGTCATATTCACTTTCAAGCCGTATCATCTGCGTAGCGACATACCCGTCCATCACCGGCATATTGATATCCATCAAGACAAGGTCAAACGGCTTCAGGCTCTCCTTGACCATATCGACCGCTTCACGGCCATTATTGGCAATGGCAATCTCCATCCCTGAAACCTTGAGAATGTTGGTCAGTACCTTCTGGTTGATCCTATCATCTTCCACAATAAGCAGACGCTTTCCTGAAAAGTCCCGGAAACTCTGCTGTGAAATATGGGGAGCCTCCTGTATTTCACCGCGATGGGTAAGTCCATAGGCATTGTGACCCTTCTCTTCCTCTTTGCTTTTTTGGACACGCTGAGGCGTAAAGAGATTGATGATCAATTCAAAAACACGTTCCTGGTTTGCCGGCTTGCTCAATACTTTGTCAACAAGTTCGGAATATTTTTCTTCCTCATCTTTCTGTAGCAGTGTATTCAGCGCAATGACCCTGAATGCTTTCTGCTTTTTCAACTGATCAAGGTATGCCACCGTACGCGGGTTGAAAAGAGATTCATCCAGTACAACAATATCATAGGGGCTTAAATCATGTTTTTTTTCAAGGAACTCTTCTTTGGTTACAACCTTGACATCATGGCGGAAATAGGCAAACATCTTTTTGATCGCCAATCCTGAGTTGTAGCTTCTGTCAACAATGAAAACCTTTTTGGCGGTCAGTACCTTTTCAGGCAGCCGGTAATTACGTCGATTGCTCGGATCAAGCATTTCAAAAGGCAGTGTCAGGGTAAACGTTGTCCCCTTGCCCACAACACTGTCGACCACCAATACTCCCTGCATCATTTCAATCAGGGACTTGGCAACAAAAAGTCCCAATCCACTGTAGGTCTGGCTCTCCTCATCATACGTTGGGATAAAAAGCGCCTCCATCTGCGCCTCACTTAACCCCTGCCCTTTGTCGCTGAGTCTAAACTGCAGTTCGATCTGCTCTTCATAGTTGCCGAACATCGCTATTTCCAGCGTCACCTCACCGCTGTCCACCTCGCTGAGCACATACTCCAACAGATTCTGAAGTGTCCGTTCAAGGTTACGGGCATCGCCTATGAGGTAACGTGGGATATTAGAGTCAATATCGAAAATCAGTTCGACATCACTTCCCTTGAATTGCGAACAGACAGAACCCGAAACTTCGTTGAGTACATTGTTAAGGTTGAATTTTTCATGTATGATCTCGACTTTTTTGGATTTGAGCCTGAGAAACTCAATGAGATCGTTGGTCACATCAAGCAGTTTACGGCGTTTCTCTTTCTGGATCGATTTAGCCTTCTCCCCTGCAACATCCGGCACATATGCGGTATCCTCATAGTTCTTTGCAACGATATCGTGAATATTTTCACTGATGCTTGCCAAAAACAGAGTCTGGGACTGCTCAATCTCCTGTTGCTTTTCAAGCATCTGCCGATACATCTCTTCCATTTTTTTTGTCCGGCGGGAGGAAACAACCCATACCAATACCCCGATTACGGCAAATACCAATGCTGCCCATACCCAGTAAGTATTTTCCGATGCAATCACAACAGTTCCGGCAAAAAGCAGGGATACGGTACCTATCCAATACATAAAAAAGAGTTTCTTCATCATCCAACCTCCAAAATTCTATTTTACATAAACAACATAAAAAAAACTCTCTATCTGCCATAAATAAATTTTATATACACAAGTACATGCATTCTATTGTAACAAATTTGGATATACTCACCCTATGAAAACTGCAAGTATCGACGTCGGACTTAAACGCATCGGCACAGCAATATGCCTTGACGGAAAGATCGTATTGCCCCAAAATGCCATACTCAGAAAAAACCGTAATCAGGCAGCACGTGATGTCAAAGCATTTTTAGAAGAGTGGGAGATTGAAACACTGGTAGTCGGACTGCCAAAGGGCGGTTCAAGCGAAGCGGAGATGGAACGGCGCATTAAACATTTTGTCGGATTGCTGGAACTCAATATTCCCGTAGTCTATCAGGATGAACAGGGAAGCAGTTTCGAGGCGCAGGAACTGACGGCAGGACAGTTCCGGCACAAAAAAGACGGACGGGTCGACTCTATCGCTGCCAAGATCATTCTCGAACGCTATCTCGGTATTGACTGACGCGCATCTTTATGTGTGAGATTCTCATCACCGAGTGCATGATGCTTGTAAAGCCAGCTGGCACTCTGATAGTAGGTAATCGTATCATTGACATCTGCCTCTTTTGCTTTCTCCTCTGCATACTTCACACTGTAAAGCGTCTGCTTCTCAATGCGGTAATGCTGTACGCTCTTATCGGGAGAAAGTACCGTTAGTGCACCGTTTCTAAGCAGCCCCAGCTTCTGATAGTTTCCAATGAAGGCACGCGCTTTATGGTCTGCTCTTAAAATATCATCTCCATAAAACTTTGCTTCGTAGCTTTGATGCAACAGTCCCAGCAGTGTCGGTACCACATCAACCTGCGAAGCAAGTTTGGTCACCTTCCGGGGCTTAATCAGTTTGGGGGCATAGACAATCAGCGGTATCTTGTAACGCCATACCGGCAATGCCGTCTTGCCTGCACTGCCGCCGTTATGGTCAGCTACAATCACGAAAATGGTATTGTCAAACCAGGGTTTCTTTTGTGCCTCTTCAAGAAATTTGTGGATGGCATAATCTGTATACTTCACCCCACCGCGGCGTCCTGTATGGGAAGGGATATCGATCTTGCCGTCAGGATAGGTATAGGGGCGGTGGTTGGAGGTGGTCATGACAAAACTGAAAAAAGGTTTGCCTTTGGCATAGGAGCTGTCCGCCTCTTTGGCAACCTTGTTCAGAAGGTCTTCGTCACATACCCCCCAGACATTGGAGAAGGTGACTTCATCGTCGGCAAAATCGAAACGGTCAACGATTTTAAAGCCGTTATGGGAAAAGAAGTAGTTCATATTGTCAAAGTAGCCATGCCCTGCATAAATGAACTTGTTCTCATACCCCAGCTTGCCGAAAACCACACCTGCAGAGTCAAGTCCCTGACAATCCGGTCGTTTGACGATACTGCGTCCGGGTGTCGGAGGCAAGGAGAGCGTCACCGCCTCCATTCCCCGTACCGTCCGGGTACCGGTAGCGTAAAGATTGGTAAAGAAGAGTGACTTCTTTGTCAGTGCATCCAGATGCGGTGTCAATCCGCGCTTGTCCCCGAATGCCCCGAGGTACTCTGCACTGAGACTTTCTACCATGATCAGAATGATATTGTGCTTCTGCGGTGTACCGTCATAATGCACCTCTCGTGCAATATCATGCAGGTCGTTTGAAACAAAGGTCGTATTGTCACGTTTAAGCAGTGTATGCAGCCGTTTAAACACTGCGTTATCATCGAGTGTTTTATAGAACTCCTCATAATCAAGCTCATTGTGCCGAAATGCGCTAAAGAGTGAGTAGAGCCCATTCTTTGCCAGTTCCTGATCAAATTTGTTGGGAATACGTTCGGCCAGTGTCTGCTTGTCAAGCATCACAAAAAAGAGCAGCGGCAGCGCAAGGTAGATGCTGCCTATCTTCAAGCGCTGCCAGAACGACATGTCACAGGAAAATGCATCTTTATGCAGACGGCTCTTTTTATGATTGATATAAAAGATCACTCCGGTAATCAGCAAAATGATCGCCAGCAGCAGCGGGATCGGGTAAGATTCAAGGATATTGTGGATCACTTCATGGGTATAGACAAGATAGTCCACGGCAATAAAGTTGAAACGTTTTCCAAACTCCTCCCAGAAGAAATATTCGCTAAAGCCGTTAAACACCACCGAGTAGATCACTGCAAAATAGACCAACAGCGCGATGACCTTATGCAGTTTTGAGTTAAAAATCTTCCGGGGTACTACAATCAGGTAGATCACAAAGGGAATCAAATAATACGATACTGCCACAAAATCGTAAAACATTCCTGTTGCAAATACTTTGAGCATCTCTACAGGCGATGTATCCGCCAGATTGAATGTCATTGCAAGCAGCACCGTACGGGTTACAAAACTGACCAGCAGAAAAATAATAATGAAGT
>WGDG01000205.1 GCA_015493425.1 Sulfurovum sp. | reverse complement strand
TGCACTACTGATGGGGTAGAGTAGCCGGCAACGTTTTTGACAACGATGCCCAGTGCTTTTGCAGCTTCGAGGTCGACATTGTTCATGCCTGTAGCAGCGATGCAGACAAGCTCCAGGTGTGGCGCCTGCGCCATCATCTCTTTTGTCAGTATGACTTTGTTGCTGATGACGATATGCGCGTTACGGATCGCCTCTGCAGTCTCGTCGGGCAGGGTGTTTTTGTATTGGGTGATATCTCCGAAGCGTTCGAGTACACTTAGGTCGAGGTCGGCTCCCAGGGTTTCGGTATCGAGTATGACGATTTGTTTGCGCATATTACTCTCCTTGCAGTGTAATGATAAGTTTTCGGCTTCCGGCGTAGTTGCGGTGTTCGCAAAGGTAGATCCCCTGCCATATTCCTAAGTTTAGTTTACCGTGTGTAAGGGGAATTGTCAATTCGGTACCAAGCAGCATATTTTTCAGATGGGCGGGCATATCGTCGCTGCCCTCCAGAGTATGCTCAAAACGGGGATAGCTTTCGGGAATGAGGTCGTTTAAAAAGGTCTCTGCATCGCTGCGTACGGTCGGGTCGGCATTTTCGTTCAGGCAGAGCGAAGCACTCGTGTGTTGCAAAAAGAAGTGTGCCAGACCGGTCTGCACACTGCCATCAAACAGCGACTCCACCTTTGCAGTGATAAGATGCATACCGCGCGGCATCGGGGGAAGGGTGAGGGTGTACTGCTTAACGGTCATCGATACGCGATACAATATCGGTCGCTTTGGCTTTTGCCGCTTCTACATCCTCATCGAGCACGAGGCTTACAGCCATACGGCGGCCTACATGTGATTCGGGCTTTCCGAAGACACGCACGAAGCTCTTTTCGCTAAAGGCGTCATTAGGAATTTCCAGTACCGGTGTATGGCTCTCATGTTTTGCCTTGTAGGCACCACACGCTCCCGCACCGTAGGTGGTAAAAGCAAGCGGAAGCCCCAGCACGGCACGTACATGCAGGGCAAATTCGCTCTGGCTCTGGGTGATGAGGGTGACCATCCCCGTATCGTGTGGGCGCGGGGAGAGTTCGGAGAAGTAGACCTCCTCACCCTTGACGAAAAACTCCACGCCGAAAATGCCGCGACCGCCAAGTCCGTCGGTGACCGCTTTGGCGATCTCTTTGGCTTTTTGCAGGGCTGCTTCGCTCATTGGCATCGGCTGCCAGGAGAGGATGAAGTCACCGTCTTGCTGAATGTGACCGATGGGGTCACAGAAAACGGTGCCGGTCTCGTTGCGTACAGTCAGCAGAGTGATCTCGTAGTCAAACGGTATGAACTCTTCAACAATGAGCTCGCTGGCATCACCTCGTGCCTCTTTGGCGATCTCCCAGGACTTTTCTATGTCATCAGGTGTTTTGGCGATGCTCTGTCCGTGACCTGATGAACTCATGACCGGCTTGATGACGCACGGGAAGCCCATGCGTTCTGCTGCAGCCTTGAGTCCCTCCAGCGAGGTGACAAACTCATAGTTAGAGGTTTTCAGTCCCAGCTCTTCGGCGGCAAAGACACGGATGTTTTTACGGTTCATAGTTTTGTTGACTGCTTCGGCATTGGGGATGACATGGTAGCCGCGCTTCTCGGCTTCAAAGAGTGCAGAGATGGAGATCGCTTCTACTTCGGGTAGAATGTAGCTTGGCCTCTCTTTTTCGATGAGTTCGAGCACGGCCGCCTCATCCTGCATGTCGATGGCGTAGCTTCGGTTGGCTACCAGGTGTGCGGGTGCGTTTTCATACTTGTCTACGGCGATCACTTCGATGCCAAGGCGCTGCGCTTCGATGGCGACCTCTTTGCCAAGCTCTCCGGAGCCAAGCAGCATGATCTTTGTGCTGTTTTGTTGCAGGGGGGCGGTAAATGTCATGGTATACCCTTTGAAAAATAGATGGAGCTATTTTATCGAAAAGTTGGCTAAGATGTAATGAGTTTCAGAGAAAGTTTGAATGTGGAGAGGTAAAAAGGTACTACGGGTGACAGGGCGAAAGCCCCGTCAAAGACCGGATTACAGTCTTGACTCGTATCTTCTGAGCATGAAGAGTTTCTTGAGGATCTTTTTGCGGGTAGCGATCTTCTCTTTCTTTCTTCTTTCAGTCGGCTTCTCGTAGTACTGGCGCGCTCTGGCTTCAGTGACGATAAGGTTTCTGTCACACTGTCTTTTGAACTTTCTGTACGCGTCGTCAAAAGAGTCACGTGGTGTAAGTTTGATTCCTGGCATTCGGCTCACCCCCTTCCTTATCAAGATTTTTCGGGCACGATCCCGAAAGTGATAAATCTGGGGCGGATTATATCGAAATAAATTTATGGTAAGATAAATACAGAAAAATCAACAGGAGATGCCATGCAGTATGTCTATCAATCGTGTTATGCCATGGATAAACGATGTTATGAGGAACTTTTGCTGACAGAAGATATCCTTATGGAACATGCGGCTCTGGGTATGGCAGAGCATATATTTGACACATTTCCAAAATATGAAGTGGGAGATAGGGTAGAAGATGCCAAAACAGTTTTGATTGTTGCAGGACCGGGCAATAATGGAGCAGACGGTATTGCGTTGGCACGTTTGCTGTTTGGATTTTACAAGGTAAAACTCTATGTGCCGTTTGGCGTGAAGTCTGAGATGGCGAAAAAGCAGTTTGCGCGTATAAAAAATCTCAATATTGCAGTTGTAGAGAAGATTGAACCTGCCGATATTATCGTCGATGCACTTTTTGGTGCCGGGCTTAGCCGGGAACTAAATGAAAAGACACGCACATTGCTTATAGAGATGAAGATGCAAAATGCATATGCCATAGCCTGCGATATTCCTACAGGTTTGGATGTACATGGAAACCCCTCTCCACAAGCATTTTATGCGGATGTAACCATTACTATGGGTGCATACAAAGAGGCTCTCTTCAGTGACTATGCCAAAGAGTATGTCGGCAAGATCATACGCGTTGATCTGGGGGTGCATCATCATGTGTATGGGCAAGGTGCGAAACATAGTGCGAAACTTTTGGAGCACGAAGACCTTATGTTGCCAAGCAGGGATTACATTCAAAATACACATAAAGGCAGCTTTGGGCATGCGGCGATCTTTTGCGGAGAGAAAGAAGGTGCAGGGATCATCGCTGCCATGGCTGCAAGCCGATTTGGTGCGGGACTGACCACCCTTGTGGTACATGAGTCCATTACCCCTCCGCCATTCTTGATGCATGCAACAGAAGTGCCTAAGAACGCTTCTGCTTTGGCAGTCGGGATGGGACTTGGCAACCATTTTGACGCGGCATTTTTAAAAAAAGAGGTGATCGACAGCCATATACCCGTTATACTCGATGCCGATGCCTTCTATTCGGAAGCGCTGCTTGGAATTTTGGAGCAGAAAACGCGTGAAGTGGTCATTACGCCGCACCCAAAAGAGTTTACAGTACTGTGGGAAAAACTCACAGGTGAGAAGCTTAGCGTGGAGCAGGTGCAGGCGCAGCGCTTTGAAATAGTACGCCGGTTTAACGCAAAGTACCCGCATGTGGCTCTCCTGCTCAAGGGGGCCAATATGCTTATTGCCCATAAAGATCAACTTTACATTAATCCGCTTGGAAGTCCGGTGTTGAGCAAAGGTGGAAGTGGCGATGTCCTCTCCGGACTCATTGTCTCTCTTCTTGCTCAGGGCAATACAGGGCTTGATGCGGCCATTCAGGGCTCGCTGGCACTGACTGCAGCGGCGGCTCGATTTGAGGGAGCAAGCTATGCGCTGTTGCCTACAGATTTGATAGATGCTTTGGCGGGTTTAGAGCAAAAGTAGAGTACAATAGCATTAAAAAAAGGCTTTCAGTGTGGCAGCAGAAAAACGTATTGCGGTACTTTTCAGTGGTAAGGGAACCAATTTTGCATATATCGTTGAAAAGCTGCACGGGCATGAGCTCGATATTGCCGTTGCGTTGACGAACAATCCGAATGCAGAAGGAATAGATGTTGCCAAGGCAGCCGGCATACCGCTGGAGATTGTTGATGCAAAGCAGTTTGATAGCCGCGAAGCGTTCGATGAAAAAGTAGTACGGCGGCTAAAGCGCTACCAGCCTGACCTGACCGTACTTGCAGGCTTCATGCGTATTCTCACACCAACCTTTACCGATACTATTCGTGCGATAAACC
>WGDG01000204.1 GCA_015493425.1 Sulfurovum sp. | reverse complement strand
GAGAGATCTCCCCAGACAGGGTAATCCAGCTCCAACGAGAGGTTTGCCATGGTCTGTGCACCGTTAACGGCAAAAGAGGTCGGCGACATGATCACCCCCATTTCACGGTATCCGTAGGCACGGTTGTAGTAGGCACCCCCCACAAGAAACTTTTTCGATTCGGGAATCCCTTTGGGAGACTTGTCTATATCATCGATAACACCCACTTTCCCTACAAGTGCCATCGTCAGATCCGCTGCCGTATAGATTCCCCGCAGTTCCAGCTCCTGCTTAACATAAGAACTGGAATCTGTTTTTGTAGCAAGACCAAGCTCGGTATTATACGCAATATAATAGCCCCGTTTTGGGTTAAGCTTGTCATCACGTTTATCATACACAATCCGCAAATAGGGATAGGTCAGTACATAGTCCGCTTCGGTAATGGGTACCGTTTTACCGGTATTTGGATCAACATAAAGTGTCTTACCCTCACTGATAGAATCACTGGAGATAGAGGGGTTTTCAAGCGCCATCCCCAATCGGATCAGCCACACTTCATCTGTATGTTCCAAATAGGCACGAATAAACGTTTTCTCTTCCCTGAAACCTTCATATTCCAGATTGGAGTACCCAAGTTTCAGTCCGAAGTCGATGGCGTAATCAAACGGGTAAAAGAGTACCGGTTTGAAAAATGATCCGGTTGCCAGCTGTTCACGCTGTGACCATGCCGCTCTCAGCCTCAACTGCTGCGCATTGCCAAAGAAGTTGTTCTTTACGAATGTACCGTGCACCCTTGCACCCACATAGGTGTCATACCCCGCACCGAACTCGACATGGTAAGGTCTTTCCATCTCGCGTACTACGATGTCAACAGGTACTACATTGTAAAATTTTCTGTCTACACCGACCTGTATCTTATCGAAAGCGCTCAAGGCACCCAGTGCCTCATAGGTTTCCCGTACCCGTTCAGTACTGAATCTCTCTCCGGGAACAGCACGTACACGAGACCGGATCACATCGTTACTGACGGTTGTCGTACCTTTAACTGTCATGTTCCCAAAAGTACATATACCGCCTTTGTTAACAATAAAACGGATATCGACCGTATGTCTGTCCAGATCGACAAACGCTTTTGAATCAAGCTCGTAGGAGCAATAGCCCTCTTTCATCAATGCATTGATGATATTCGCCTTCGCTCGGGTAAAGGTACTGGTTTTAAACACCTCTCCTTTTTTCAACGCTTTAATTTCATCGGTAATGTCAAAATCGCTGGTGACATTAATGTCATGAATACGTACAGGCTCGCCTTCGGTAATCTTGATTTTGACGATGGATCCCTTATCATCAATCTTGAATTTAGCATCATAATAGCCTTCAGAGTCGTAAAAGGCACGCAGTGCCGGACGTATCGTAGGGAGAAGCTTCACCTTTATAGTTGGCGTCTTGTCTTTCCAAAATTGAAGAAAGCTGGTATGTTCTGCCGAAATGGCATCATACACCGCATCAATGTCAAGCGCTTTTACACCTTCAACCTCCACAGGCTTCGTGGCAAGAAGTGCTTCTTCATGTATTTTCTCTTGAGGTATAGTCGTGTTGCTCTCTGCCATCAGCAATGTGCCTGCCAAAAGAAACACTGTAACCATTCGTCTTAATTGCATCTGTTCCCCATTTTCAAAACAAGAAGCTTCATCCCATTCATTCTTTATCCTAAAAGATCTCGGACACTTTGCCGCGGGTTCTTGCCTTCTTCGATCATGGCGTAGACCTCCTCGGCAATAGGAAGGTAAAGTTCCTTTTCCTGGGCAATGTTATGCAGTGCCCTTGCCGTAGGTACCCCTTCAGCCACTTCGCCGAGCTCCTCCAAAATAGTCTCCATGTTTTTCCCTTCGGCCAGGCCCAGACCAACACGGTAGTTGCGTGAGAGTGTCGAGCTTGCCGTTAAAAAGAGGTCGCCGGCACCGCCAAGAGAAAGAAAGGTTTCGCTCCTGGCACCGAAAGCTTCTCCAAAACGTGTCATCTCTACCAAACCGCGTGAAATGAGCGCAGCACGGGCATTGTTCCCCAGGCCAAGCCCGTCACTCACCCCGCCGGCTATAGCGATGACATTCTTGTAGGCTCCGGAAACCTCTGCTCCTACCACATCGTCACTGACGTACCCCTTGATGAAATCAGGCAGTGCATCGGCAAAGGTTTGTGCCAGTTCTGCATTTCTCGAACTGATCATCAATGCCGTCGGCAATGACTGCATCACTTCAGCGGCGAACGAAGGGCCGGAGATGTAGGCAAGCCTGTTTTTCGGAACAAACTGCTCGTAAATTTCATTCAAGAATGCACCCGTACTCGTCTCAATCCCCTTTGCAGCAACAAGGATCTTCTGTCCACGGTCTTCAAAGTAGGTTTCCATCCACTTCCGTACAAACTGAGCGGGGATCGCCATGATAAGATATTCGCGATTGAGGGCTTCATCCAGCGATACAAAGTTTTCAATATCACGCGCCGTGCGCGAGTGGATTACCACATCATTTTTCCGGCTATAGGCATGATAGAGTGCCTGCCCCCACTTCCCGGCTCCAATGACTGCCATTTTCATGCTTTCACCTCCCGGCACATATCAACCTTCTTGTGCAGCAGTTTTTTGAAGTTCCTCAGCTTCTCCACTTCACCCATACAAACAATAATATCGCCACTCTCAAGCGTGTGTTCATGTCCGGCTGTGACAAATTCAAACGAATGGACATTGACACTTTTGTCGACCAATCCTACCAATAGAACATCGTAACATGAGAAATCCACTTCATCGATCTTCTTGCCATGCAGGAATGACCCCCTGGGGACTTCCATCTCCATAAAGCTGATACCGGTCTTGCTCATGACAAAATCTTTGAGCAGCTGTGTAGCGACAGGACGGTTGAGAATGTTGTGAATACGGTTTGCACTCACTTCATAAAGATCGATTACTTTGGATGCACCGGCAAGTTTGAGTTTACTTGAAGTATGGATGGAGTCGGAAATAGCAACAATAGAGAGTTCCGGGAAAAGTGAGCTGAGAGAGAGGGTGATAAATACGTTGTAATGCTCGTCATCCATAATGCAGACAACCTGATCGTAGCTTTGCGGATCGAGTTCCAGCAGTGCTTCGTCACTACTCATATCGATACGTACACTCTCCGTAAATCCATCTTCAACTGCACGGTTATAATTTTCTTCTTTCTCTTCAACGATTTTGAGCAAATAACCGTCATCGAGCAATCCTTTTGCAATATGGCGGCCATGTGCACCGTAACCAAAAACAAGGATATTCTTTACCGACATTATGCCACCCCCTTGTGGATCTCTTCAAAGTGTTTCAGACTAATACCTCTGCCGATCACCAGCAGCACATCGTTATGCTCTATGATCGTATCCGGTGGGGGATTGAAGAGAAACGCTCCATTGCGGTGAATACCGAGGAAAAGCAGTTTGAACGCTTTAAAATCGATATCAGAAAGTGTTTTACCTGCCAAATCTCTATAGCGGTGCATATGGATCTCATAAATCTGGGCAGCATCCTTTCCTGTCAGGACAGCATGCAGCGCCTTATACATTGTAGGCTGGGTAATAGCGATATGGATCATGTTGTTCACCACATCATGCGGCAGCAGAATGTGATCTGCACCCGCATATTCAAACTTTTTAACCATATTCTGTGCATTGGCACGCACGATCACTTCGATCTTTTTTGAAATCGATTTGGCAGTTAGGGTGATATAGATATTCTCAACATCACTGTTGGTAAGACAAAGCAGTGTGATCTTGGCATATTTGGTATTGAAACGCTGCAGCACTTCAGTACGGCTTGCATCTTCATGCACCACATCGTACCCCATACGGCGTGCCGCTTCAACACGTTCACTGTCCTTTTCAAGAATGATGTAATCCTGGTTCCCATTATGGTTCTGGCGCAAGAACATTTTGGTCATTTGTCCATACCCACAAATGATCAGGAACGATTCACTCTTATTGATCTTTTCAATGATCCGTGACTCTTTAACTTCGTTAAGCTTTTCTGAAAAGGCAGAGACGATCACCGATGTCGCAAATGAGATCATCGCAATCCCAAATACAATGATAATGATCGAAATGGTACGTCCCTCATCGGTTACCGGTGCAATATCACCGAACCCCACCGTAGAGATTGTGATCAGCGCCCAATAAATTGCATCGAAAAGCGACTCGATATTGGGATTGATCCTCTCTTCAAGTACGTAGATCGCAATTCCCGCGGTCATTACCATAAAAGCGAGTAAAAAGAGCAGTGTATAGAGTTCAAACTGCTTGTTCTTCAAGACTTCGATGAACTGGTTGATACTCTTGGTATAGCGCAGGAGTTTTAGTACCCGGAAGAGTACGAAGATACGTAAAACCCTTACCGGACGGTAAGCCGGAAAGATCGCCAGCAGGTCAATAATCGCCGAAGGGGTAAGCATATAGCGCAGCTTCTGTCTAAGTGCTTTTTTCAACGGTTTCTTTGCACTGAACGGTTTCCCCAGAAAACGGCTGTCACGATACTCATCCAGTATCATTTCGGAAACATCGTTCACGACCCATAGACGCAACAGGTATTCCACAGCAAAAACCAAGGAAACAAAATAGAGATCATAATATTCGATCCAGAGCGGTACCGGATGCTTAACTTCATAGATAAGAATAATTACGGATGTAACAATCAGAAAGACAATGGTCAGATCAAAGTATTTCTTGTAATCATTCTGCGGGTTGGTCAGCAGATCACGAATGGCAAGTTTCGCTTTCCGGTACCGTGAAGAGTTGTGGAGCTTTCGGGCGACAGTAAGGAGTGTTTCATTCATGTCCGAAGCTCCACACTGTTACGAAAGTTTCTGTTTGAGCAGTTCGTTGACCTTGGCAGGGTTTGCCGCACCCTTGCTTGCTTTCATCGTTTGTCCTACAAAGAAACCAAAGAGTTTTTCTTTTCCTGCTTTGTACTCTTCCACCTTGTCCGTATTGGCCGCCAAAATTTCATCAATGATCGCCAAGATTGTACCGTCGTCGCTTACCTGTACCAATCCAAGCTTTTCAATGATCGCATCAACATCACGGCTCTCATTTTCCATCATGAAGTCAAGCACCTCTTTGGCACCTTTTCCTGAAACCGTACCATCGGCTATTTTGGAAACCAGCGTTCCGAGTGTCTTGGCATCGACAGGAGAAGCTTCGATACCGAGCCCAGCTTTGTTCAAACGTCCAAGCAGTTCGGAAGTCAACCAGGTTACCGCTGTTTTTGCGGCCGCACCGTTTTCGAGCATCTCTTCAAAGTAGGCAGCCATCTCTTTGGCAGCGGTAATGACCAATGCATCATAACGGCTGATACCAAGCTCCTCTACATAACGTGCCACTTTTTCGTCAGGCATCTCAGGAATATGTTGTGCCGCCTCTTTCATTGCTTTTGTTACCACAAGCGGGCGCAGGTCAGGTTCAGGGAAGTAACGGTAGTCCGCCGCTTCCTCTTTGCCCCGCATAGAACGTGTCTCACACTTGTCTACATCAAACAGTCGCGTTTCCTGTACCACTTCCTGTTCATAGACACCATCTTCATATGCTTCTATCTGGCGCTCCACTTCATAGGCGATTGCCTGGGCAATAAAACGGAAGGAGTTGAGGTTCTTGATCTCAACTCTGGTACCAAATCTCTCTTCCCCTTTGGGACGAATGGAGACGTTGACATCACAGCGGAACGAGCCCTCCTGCATATTCGCATCACTGATATCGAGATAGCGTACCATCGAATGCAGCTTTTTAAGGTAGGCAACCGTTTCGTCACTGCTGCGCAAATCGGGTGCAGAAACGATCTCGAGCAGCGGTGTACCTGCACGGTTCAAATCTACTTTGGAATAGTTGCCTTCATGCATGTTCTTCCCGGCATCAGCTTCCAGGTGTGCTTCGGTAATATTGATGATTTTCTGACTGCCGTCTTCAAGATCAATGGTGATCTTCCCGTCTCTTAGAATCGGCTCGTAAAACTGTGTGATCTGATACGCACTGGGGGAATCCGGATAAAAATAGGACTTTCTGTCAAAACGGCTTGCTTCATTGATGGTTGCATCCACCGCATTGGCAAGACGCATCGCCTTGACCGCTGCTTCTTTGTTCACGACAGGAAGCGCGCCGGGCAGTGCCAAACAGGTAGGACAGGTGTTGCTGTTTTGATGTGCTGCAAACGAAGTGGGACAGGCACAGAAAAGTTTTGTCTTTGTATTGAGCTGAACATGGACTTCAAGACCGATCACGGTTTCAAACATCGATTTTCCTTAGGCAAAAATATGAGTGCTAAATGGTAGATATTATACCGTTTTGGTAGTTTGGGAGTGCTGAAGTTTGTTTTCTATCTTTTCAAGCAGCCTGGTCTGTTTTTTCAGTTCTTCAAGTTTTTCTTTGTCCGTAATGAAATACTCAAGCAGTACAACAGCAACAAGCCCCGGTATGGCGCCTATAAGAGCAGAAACAATAGCAAAAAAAATGTTGCCGTGAAAAAAAGAGAGGAAAGAGGTGGTTGCCCCAATGAGCATCACTGCCCATGAAACACCCAGAAGAAAATTGATCACAAAACTGAGTGATCCATTCTCAAGTCGCATGGAAGATTATACAGCTCCCATCGTATCAATGACGGGATCCGGTGCTTTTTCATGTTCTTCATCGATCGCTACGGCACCTGCAAGGTATACGTAGATAAGGATCATAAAGACGAAAGTCTGCAGCAGTGCGGAGAATGTCAGCAGCAGGTATGCAGGCAGAGGCGCAATGAACGGTACAAGCATCAAGAGTACCCAAAGGAAAAGGTCATCACCCTTGATGTTACCGAAGAGTCGGAACGAGAGGGAGATGATTCTTGAGATGTGTGATACGATCTCAATAGGGAACATCAGCGGCGCAAGCAGTTTTACCGGGCCGGCGAAGTGTGCAAAATAGTGCACAACACCCTGCTTTCTGATACCTTCGAAATTGTAGTAGAAGAATACCATCAATGCAAGCGGAAGCGTAATATTGATATTGGATGTTGGAGATTCGAAACCGGGAATGATACCGATAACGTTCGAAACAAGAATAAAGAGCCCCACAGCAGCCACAAGCGGCAGATACTTTCGTGCCATTTCTTCACCGATAACATCTTTTCCCATTGCGATGACCCCGCCAAGATAGGCTTCCATCACATTTTGTGCCCCAGAGGGTACCGCTTCCATTTTTTTGGTTGCAGATTTTGCGATCCAAACAACGATTACCGCTACAAGCAGCAAGTGTGCAATCATCACAGCTGTGTGATTGTGTTCTCCCAAGATACCGCCAAGGTAAGTAAATACACCTTCCATAAAACATCCTCATTACATAATTTGCTGTATTTTACATAAAAAGGACTAAATTACGGGTTAATCTGAACGAATAAGTGACAATTTTTCCTGCCCAATACGGTAGAGTGCAAAATCGTATTTGACCGGGTCATTCCTGTCCCATTGTTGAAAGAGACCGGTCAACTCCAGCACCGCTTTCATATCATAGCTTTTTCGCCCGAGCAGTCCAAGCTTCCGTGCAACATGGAAAGTATGTGTATCCAGCGGCATCAAGAGATGTGAGGGCGGTATCTTAGACCATAGCCCCATATCGAGTGCATCAGAACGTACCATCCAGCGCAGAAACATCATGTAACGCTTGTAGGTGCCGGCAGAAAGCGGTTTTTTGGGTACCTTCCCTATGAGAAAATCGTACCCGTAGCTTCGGTGCGGATACAGATTTCGAAGTGTATTGATGAAATGCCATAGCCCATCCAGAATATTCTCCTTCTGCTTGTAGCCTTCATAAAAAAGAGACTCGATACTGTCAACAGCCTTAAGACGCTTAAGTGCAATAAAGAGCGTCACAACATCTTCAGGCTTTTGAAAACGGTAGTAGTGTGTCTGGAGTGTTGTTCTGATGGTTTCTTCCCCTGCATCAAGCAGAGAAAAATCAAGGCTTTCAAGAAATTTGACAATCTGCCCTGCATTCCCATAGGCAAAAAGTGCACAGATAAGTGCTATGGTTTCATTCTGATAGCGGGAAGCCACCAGCAGCGGATCGGGACGCTCATAGGAGAGTTCGGCAGCATTGTTGCGTTTTGCCGCTTCAGTTTCGAGCAGTGTTTTGATTTCAGAACGTTTCATGTATCGTACTTTTGCAACTTTTGCCATCCCGAACTTGATCCGGCTTCCTAATACTGTTCAGCCCGCATCCTTAAAAAGTAAAATGTTCCCCAAGATAATGCTTCCGCACATTTTCATCATTGGCAATTTCATCACTCGTTCCCGAAGCCAGCATCTCTCCGCTTCGCATGACATAGGCACGGTCACAGATACCCAACGTTTCACGCACATTGTGATCTGTGATGAGGATCCCCATATCGAGTTCCACCAGCTGGCGGATGATGTTCTGAATGTCCAATACTGCAATAGGATCAACACCGGCAAAAGGTTCATCCAATAGCAGGAATTTAGGCTCACCCACCAATGCCCGGGCAATTTCCACACGCCGCCGTTCACCACCGCTTAGACGGATGCCGACACGGTTACGGATCGGTTCGATGTTAAATATCTCCAGCAGCTTTTCAATGCGCGGCTGTACGGTCTCTTTGGGAAGTTTAAGTGCTTCAGCCGCAATAAGCAGGTTCTCTTCCACAGTAAGATCTTTGAAAATACTCGACTCCTGGGGCAGGTAGCCTATGCCCATCTGTGCACGACGGCTCAACGGCAGTGTCGTTACATTCTCACCATCAAGAAAAACTTCTCCGTCCGTCACTCCCGTAAGCCCGCAAACCATGTAAAACGATGTCGTTTTTCCTGCACCGTTTGGTCCCAGCAGCCCAACAATCTCTCTGCTCTTCACTGAAAGAGAAATATTATGTACGATCTGCGTCTTTTTAATGGTTTTAGAGAGGTGTTTGGCTTCAAGTGTGTGCATTAGGCATCTATCCTGTATTGTCTTTTCTCACCGGCGGGTTCTATCTCGACTGTGAAGCAATTATAGCCTACCCCTTCTAAAAAGGCTTTAAGCGCATCGCTCCCCCACTCGACAAAATGCCAGCCCGGCTTTTCGAACTCTTCAAAGAGCCCTATCTGCATGAACTCCTCATGCTCCAGACGATAGAGGTCGTAGTGGTAGAGCCCCTCGCCGTAACAGTGCTGCAGCGAAAAGGTCGGAGAAGTTACCTCCCCCTCGATACCCCGCCGTTTGGCAACAGCCTGTGTCAGTGTGGTCTTGCCTGCAGCAAGGTTGCCGTGCAGAAAGACAACAGCATTCTCCGGAAGTTTCTCTTCCAGATACATTACTACCTTTGGCAGTTCATCCAGCGACGCAACAATCTCTACAGCCATACGTTCCCCTCGCTATCACTGTTCACGCTCACTGAATCTTCCCACTCACTTCGGCAATCTTCTCAAGGTGTACCGCTGCCTTGCCGCTGTCAATGGCCTCTTTTGCCATTTCAACAGCTTCCTGAATATCCCGTGCCTTTCTGTCGGCAAAAAGAGCAAAAGCGGCATTGAGCAGTACAATGTCACGCTTGGCACCCTGCTCTTTTCCTGCAAAAATATCGCGGGTAATCTGTGCATTGTACTGGGCATCTCCACCCAAAATTGCTTCTTTAGGTACCTTTTTAAATCCGTAGGTTTCCGGGTCTATTTCTCCCTCACTGATAGTTCCCGCCTCCACATAGGCAAAGTTGCTGTTTGCTGAAAGGGAGATTTCATCCATCCCATCCTGCGCACTGACAACATAGGCACGTTTGGCACCCAGCTCCGCCAGGGCCTCAGCCATTCTTCTGATGAAAGAAGGATCAAACACACCCAGCAGGTACTTTTGCGCACCGGCAGGGTTGGTTAAGGGGCCTAAAATATTGAAGATAGTACGGTGGTCAATCGATCTTCTAATCGGCATAATGTGCTTCATTGCCGGGTGATGGTT
>WGDG01000203.1 GCA_015493425.1 Sulfurovum sp. | reverse complement strand
ACTGGTGATGATCAACCACAAAAAACCGATGGGACTGCTCGACAAGATTGGGGAGAACTATGACATCGAAACCGAAAAGATGGAAGATGGCCGTGTGAAACTGATCTTTTCCTACAGAGCCGGAGCGAGTGAAGGGGCAAACCTGGACGATGCTGCCTGCCACGGATAAACATAAATGAAAGCTATCTCAAGTGACTTTGCACCGCCGCTGAAACTGATATCACCCTTTTTCAGTACAGGGGTGGTGTTTTATCTGCTGGCGATGGGTGCACTGCTCTTTTTTACGCCGGACTTCGCCTATGCGCAAACAGATGTAGCCGGTTGGGTGCATCTGTTTTTGCTTGGATTTGTCATGATGATCATTTTCGGTGCCATGGCACAGCTGATCCCGGTTGTACTTGAAGCAGGACATGCTGTGGTTGATGTGTACTATGTCATCTTCCCGCTGCTGCTTACGGGTGTGATCGGTATGGTGGCAGGTTTTTGGATGATGCCGGCACTTCTGCCCTATGGGGGACTGCTGGTGCTGGTGGCAATGATCATTTTTTCGGTAGAGAATATTGCAACACTGAAAAAGACGACGATCCGTACACTGACAGTGGAGACTGTAGCCTGGAGTAACGGCTTTTTGCTGCTTGGTATTCTGACCGGTTTTGCCATTGCGCTGGGGCTCAGCGGTGACCTTTCGATCAATGTCGGGTTGATGCTCAAAGCCCATGTCTATGCGGTTGTCGGCGGGTATGTGGTATTGACGATTATTGGTCTTTCACTCATACTGATTCCGATGTTCTCTCTGGCTCACGGGTTTGAAGAGAAGGCGATACATATTGCCTTTAAACTGGTGGTTGCCGGTGTTGGAGTGGTTTTTTTCGGTGCGCTTTTCGGGCTGGAATGGCTAATGTACCTTGGGTATGCTGTCAATACAATAGGCATTCTTTTCTATCTATGGCAAATATGGCTGATTGCGAAGCTGACTGTGCGTAAAGAGCTTGACATCTGGGCGAAATCGATGATCTTTGCCTTTGGAAGTCTCATTCTCTCCATTGTGCTTGGTATACTGTTTTTCCTGAGCGGTAAAACCAACCTGTTGCACGCATCAGTCTGGTTTTTGCTGATGGGTTTTATCGCTTCGATGATCACGGGGCATCTCTATAAGATTGTGCCGTTTCTGGTCTGGTTCGAGCGTTTTGCACCGCTGGTAGGTAAAAAGAAGGTACCAATGCTCCATGAGATGTACTCCAAAGAGGGTGCCTCAATGATGTTCTGGTTTACCGCAGCGGGTGTGATGCTTGGCGGACTTGGGCTTTTGACTGTGAATGATACACTCTTCAAGGCAGGAGCGAGTTTTCTCTTTATGGGTGCGGTTTTCCTGTTTGTGACCATGCGTAAGATGCTGGCGTATGGGAAATGATTTGATTGAAGATTGATGATGGATAATGGATGATGAGGGTATGCTTTTTTGAAGAAAAGCTTTTATTGAATTGTGTAAGGTGCGTAGTCACGCACCGCAAACTATAATAAGGAATGAATATGTGTGACATTACCAAAGAAGCTGTTTTTGATGCAATTTCGACTGTAATCGACCCGGAAGTAGGGTTCAATCTGGTGGAGATGGGACTGATTTATGATGCGATCATCGATGAGAACTGTAACGTTCATGTGGTCATGACGCTCTCGACTCAGGGCTGTCCGCTGCACCAGATGATCACCACATGGGTCAAAGAGGCTGTTGAACGCATCGAAGGTGTGGGTGATGTGGATGTCGAAGTGGTCTGGGAACCGGCTTGGAACATTTCCATGGCACATGACAATGTCAAACAGGCATTGGCGGGGTAAAGCATCCCCTCCCTCAACAATACCTCCCCCCTAAATAGGATAGAAAAAGTCTCTATTTCATAAGTTAATCTGTGGGTATATTGAAAACCAATCTTTTCTCCTGAACAAAGAGAAACCTTCTCCTATTTAAAATCTTCTTTATTTCTGTAAATTATGATAGAAATCAGAAATCTTGATATAAATCATCTTTCCTCCTTCTTTTTCTATGATAGACTATATATGTTGTTATAGATGCTATAACGGAAAATATATTGATGGAGGAAATAATATGGCTTTGAATAGAAGAGAATTTCTAAAAAGCGCTGCTGCTGCGTCAGCTGCCAGTGCTGTAGGAATTGCTGTTCCTTCCAACCTGCAGGCTGCGGCGAACGACGCAGAGAAGGGTTGGAGATGGGACAAGGCAGCGTGCCGTTTCTGTGGTACAGGGTGTGGTATCATGCTTGCAACCAAGGGCGGCAAGATCGTTGCAGTCAAGGGTGACCCGGCTGCACCGGTCAACAGAGGGCTGAACTGTATCAAAGGATACTTCAACGCCAAGATCATGTACGGAGCAGACCGTCTAAAGACACCACTGCTACGCATGAATGACAAAGGTGAGTTTGACAAAAAAGGTAAATTCAGACCTGTCAGCTGGCAGAGAGCTTTTGACGAAATGGAAAAACATGCCAAAAAAGCCCTTAAAGAGAAAGGGCCTGAGGGGGTGGCGGTCTTCGCTTCCGGACAGTATACTATTATGGAAGGATATGCAGCACAGAAGATGATGAAAGCGGGATTCCGCTCCAACGCTATCGACCCCAATGCGCGTCACTGTATGGCATCGGCAGTTGTCGGTTTCTATCAGACATTCGGTATGGATGAACCGTCAGGATGTTACGATGATATTGAAATTACCGATACCATCGTTACATGGGGATCCAACATGGCAGAGATGCACCCAATCCTCTGGTCAAGGGTTACAGACAGAAAGCTCTCCAACCCTGATAGAGTGAAAGTTGTTAACATTCAGACCTACACGCACAGAACATGTGACCTGGGTGACTTCAACATTATCTTCTCTCCAAACACCGACCTTGCACTTTGGAACTATCTTGCAAGAGAGATCGTCTACCGTGACAAGAAAGGCGGCGGTACAGAAGATATCATTGATTGGGACTTTATCAAGAAACATATCGTTTTTGCAACCGGACCAGTCAACATCGGTTATGGTATGCGTAGAAAGGGAGAGAAGTCTCTGACTCCGGTTAGACCGGATGGTAGTGCGGGTAAATACTCTGCCAAAGAGATGGAAACGATTAACAAAGAGATGGT
>WGDG01000202.1 GCA_015493425.1 Sulfurovum sp. | reverse complement strand
TTTGTTGACCTTGAGTGCCTCATTAAACTTGGACTGTGTTTTGATCTGCTGCATCTGGAGTAGTTTGTCTGTCAGTGAATCGGCGATGATTTTGTTGGCTTTGGCCTGCGCACCTGCTTCGATACGTATCTTGTCGGCTTCACCCTGTGCTTCAATACGGTTCTTCTGGGCTTCCCCTTTGGCTATCTCGGCTTTTCTCAGGGCTTCCTGCTTGGCTTTCTCTTTCATTTGCTCGGCAATGGTCACTTCCTGTTTGGCGATCTGTACGCGTTCTATCTGCTCTTTGATCTTGGCAGGCAGGTTGATGGTGCGAAGTTCCACAGAAGTGAGAATAACCGGTTTGCCTGGAAGTTCTTCGATGCTCTGTTTGATCTTTGTCTCAATGGCGGATGCGATTTCGTTACGCATCTCAGGCAGCTGTTCGGCAGTGTACTGGCCTACGACATCACGTACCACTTCACGTACTTTTGAGTTGATGATCTTCTCTTCCCAGCTTGTCCCCCATTTTTCAATTGTCTCAGGAGCACTCTCCGCACGGAGTCGATACTGCACAGCAAGGTCGATGTTGACTGTCAGGCCACGACGGTCGAGTACGGTAATGGCAGGGTTGCGCTTGAGGCCGCCTTCGTAATTCTGGTAGCCGTCCCCAAGAGAGCCTGTATTGACATTGGAGTAGGTGATAAGTCTGATACGGGTGTTGACCGGTACGATCTTTTGTAATACCGGAATGTAAAAGTGCAGACCGGGGCCAAGCGGTTTGTCTTCGAACTTACCGGTATTGATTTTGATGCCCACTTCACCGGAATTGATGATAGTAAAAGGCTTGAGGAGAACAAAACCGAGTACAAGTGCCACGATGACGACAAGCCAGGTGGTACCTTTCCCTCCCATATTGTTGAACGGATTGCTAAAGCTTTGGTTGTTGCCGTTATCGTTATTTTGATGTTGACTGTTGTTTGGCTTTTTCTTTTTGAAATAGTCGTTCATGTCTGCTGGCATGAGGATCCTTTAATATGCTTTTGTATGGCCACTCCGTTATTCTCTACCTGCATACAGGAGATGATAATGGTTTAGAAAATCCGAAGAGAACTTCGGAATAGCCGGGTATTAGTTGATGTATGTCAGGTGCTGGATGTAGTCCGGGTTTTTACCTGCAACCGCATCAAAATAGGCTGTTTGCAGTTTTTCGGTAATGGGGCCTCTGGCGCCTGCACCGATGATACGCGCATCGACTTCTCTGACAGGTGTAACTTCCGCGGCGGTTCCCGTAAGGAAACATTCGTCTGCTATGTAAATCTCTTCGCGGGTAATACGTCTGCGGACCACTTCGATGCCCATGTCGTGCGCGAGATCAATGACGGTTGCCTGCGTGATAGACTCCAGGGCATTGTCGCTTGGCGGTGTGATCAGTTTGCCGTCACGTACCATGAAGAAGCAGGCTCCCGATGCTTCGGCAATGTAGCCCTGATCGTCACGGAGTAGCGCTTCGTCGTAGCCGGCCTCGACCGCTTCGAACTTTGCCATTTGGCTGTTGAGGTAGTTTGCGACCGCTTTGGCCTTACCCATACCGGAAGTATTGGGCGTTCTTGTCATCGATGCGATCTTGAGGCGGATACCTTTTTTGAGCCCTTCTTCTCCAAGATAAGCACCCCATTCCCATGCGGAAATGGAGACATTTACCGGTGCTTCTTTGTGGTAGAGTCCCATCACACCGTACCCGAGGTAGACCAGAGGACGGATGTAGGCACCTTCGAAGAGTTCGTTTTCCTGCAGAAGTTTTACCTGTGCAGCTTCAAGTTCTTCACGTGTGTAGGGTACATCCATCAGTGTCATTTTGGAAGAGTTCAGCAGACGCTGGGTATGCTCTTTGAGTTTGAAAATGGCACATCTGCCGTCAACAGTTTTGTAGGCTTTGGTACCTTCGATGGCACCGTTTCCGTAATGCAGTGTGTGTGTCAGAACGTGGACTTGTGCATCATCCCATGGGGTGAGTTCGCCGTCCATCCAGATATATTTTGCTTTGTTCATGCGTTATGCTCCAAACTCTGCCGGTTTTCCGGCAGAATAAAAAATGAATGGAAATATTTTATCGAAAATGTGGTTAATAGGCGGTTATCCGGCCATCAGGCAAAGCGGAGGAAGATGCCGACAAGCAGTGAAAGAAAAATGATCATGCCAAACAGAAGAATATTGTGCCACTTTGGAGGGATATCAACCCTGGTTTCTATCCAATCAACGATCTTCATAGCGGGAAAAGCCATGAAAAGCAGCATAACGATGCTGAATACAAGTGTTAAGACAAGATCAATCATGATTTGACTCCGTAGTAATGATGGACGAAGTCGAGTTCTTTTTTGTCTTTGAGCGGCAACTTGCTTTGCACCGTTCCGTTATCATCCAGAATAAGCAGTGTCATACCCTCAAGTTTGAGGTGTTTTTTCCCCCACTTATATTCGAGATGCTCAAATTCTTTAAAGAGTGTCATGTTGTCCGGTTTTTCCTTGAACTCCGGATCTGTTTTGCTCCGGATCTCCAGTCCTCCGAAACGCTTCTCAAGATAATAGGGACTGTATTGTTGAACCGCTTTATAGACCCGTGCATCTTTTGCTGTAGGTTTACTTTGAAGAAAGGCGCTCAGTCCCAGCATCAGAAACGCAGCAAAGAGTGCAAAAGGAAGGTATTTGGAAAATTTCTGCATGGTATCACTTTTTTAGAGGAAGTATAGAACGTTTTTACTCTATTTTGCTTGACGGCTGTCAATACCGGAGCAGGGAAAGTATGCTACACTTCAACAAAATATACTTGAAAAAGACAGGACATTAGCGATGCATACATTCTTTTTGCTCGAGGGAGCCTATCTCATTTTGGCAGGCGTCATTTTACTGGTTACACTTTTTGTTACTACACGTCCTTTTATGGGGAAAGGTGCGGTTAAAAAGGGGCTTGGCTGGGTAAGTCTGGTACTTGCTGTGTTGATTGGAGCGCACTACTGGGTGACAACGAATCGTATGGCGAAAGTTGCCAAAGCGTTTGAAGAAGGGAAACCAATACTGTGTGAGAGCCGAATGTTGAGAAAGGCATCACAGGTGGTAGAAGTGCAGAAATCCAGAGAGTGGCGTATTGAAAACAACAATTTCGTCTCTCCTTACTATGAACGTCCTTTTTTCCTTGCCAGATGTATCGTTAAGTAGGCACCCCGCCTGCACACTACTATAAGTAAAACTTCTTTTTCACTTTTATCACTTTAACTTATTAAAATCATCATTTTATCTTGAGTTCTCTTCTTTTCTTGACATAAGTCAATACGAATATTTTGTGAAACTGTCATAATACTCCCATGCTCGAAGGATCTTTATCCCTTGCAGTAAATAGATAATTCACAGGAGTTCCCAATGGATACGTTGATTGTATGGCCCACTTTGGCGCCGGATCAGTTTCTGCCCATTTTCATAGAATCGACGCTTGTACTCGTTTTCGGAGTAGGGTATGCTGCGATCATTACCCTCGCGAAGATGGGGTATTTTTCCAAACGATGGATCCCTGTGGGGTATCTGTTTTGGGCATTACAGACATATTTCCTGTACGACTTTGCGGTGTTGATCCAGAGTAACCACTTCACGATGAAAGTGTTGATGGTTACGATGGTGGCATATCTCTTTGTTCCTCATCTCTATTTTTATCTGATCAGTTCGGCAGACAAGAGATACGAGGATACAGAAGAAGAAGTACAGGGTGGAAAGCACTAGGTGCGCACAGGCGCAAACGGATAAAGTTAAAAGGAGGAGTCATGGCTAACGAAAACGAAAATCTTTCGGTTTGGACCAGTATTTCGTTCTGGCGCCGTTCGGCAGCATGGGTTACCGGTTTTGCGGTAGTTTTGCTGATCTGGCTGACGTTCGATACAATGGGACAGATTTCGATGGGGACAGATGCAGACCTGAAAAAGGCTGTAGCAGAAAAAAAAGAGCTCAACAGGGTACCTGCACCCACAGTGATCAACTATCATATTGATTATAAAATGAGTAAAAGAAGAGGGCATGAAGTACCAGTTATCGGTCCTAAAGAGCCTTTCTTTGGAAAAGAGTGGAGCCCTAAAGAGGCTGCGGCACTGTTGCATCTTGGAAAGCTGACGGTACAGGCAAAAAACTGTATGGATTGTCATACATTGCTTGGAAACGGTGCCTATTATGCGCCTGATTTGACCAAAGCATGGCTTGATCCGGCTTGGCAGAAGGGTGGACCTATGCAGGCAATGACAAACACCAGTACAACTGAAGATGCTATGGTGAAGTTCCTGCAGAATCCTTCACAGTACCCGACACACGCTCGTATGATGCCAAATCTCGGTATTACAGCTGAAGAGGCCAAAGGTGTAGTTGCTTTCCTTAAACATATGAGCAGTATCGACACCAACGGTTTCCCGAGAAACTTCTCGAAAACAGTTGAACAATTCAAAACAGGAGGCACCAATGCTCACTAGTATTAAAACAAACGAATTTGCGGGCAGTGAGTCTAAAAAACTGGCGATGATGTACTTCAGGGTAGCGATTATCCTGTTCGGTGCACAGCTTCTGATGGGACTCATCGCCGCGATCCAGTTTCTGGCTCCGAACTTCTTGTTTGAAGTATTCGATTTCAGTGTTGCCAGAATGGTACACATCAATGCCCTTGTCGTCTGGATGCTCTATGCAATGATTGGTTCGGTTTACTATATGCTGCCGGATGAAACAGGTGTCGAAACAGTCGGCATAGGGCTTGGGAAGCTTGCTTTCTGGGTACTGACTGCGGCGGTAACGGTAGTTGTTCTGGTATTTATCTTTATTCAGGTAGGTTCAGGAACAGAATCGTCAATCTGGCTGATCAACGAAGGTAGAGAGTACCTTGAAGCGCCAAGATGGGCTGATATTGGTATTGTCGTGGTAGTATTGACTTTCTACTGGAACGTTTTTGCTACCTATATGAAAGGGCGTAAAACAGGTATTATGACCGTTATGGTTGCCAACCTGATGGCACTTGCAGGTCTTTATCTTGCCGGCATGTTCTTTACAGACAATATCTCAATGGATCAATACTGGTGGTGGTGGGTTATTCACCTTTGGGTTGAAGCAACCTGGGAAGTATTTGTCGGTACGCTTGCAGCCTATGCTCTTATCAAGATTATTGATGCAAAACGTGAAATTGTCGAAATGTGGCTATGGATCGAAGTACTGATGCTGTTTGGTTCAGGTATTCTGGGACTCGGACACCACTACTTCTGGATCGGTACACCTGAGTACTGGTGGGAAATCGGTGCGCTCTTCTCTGCACTCGAACCTGTACCTCTGGTAGCGATGTTCGTACACGTCCTCTATGACTGGGGAAAAGAGCAGGGGATTGCAAAAGCCGAAGGCAAGCAGGGTGCTGTTATGAAAAATGGTCCGGCCATGGCATGGATTGTTACCAACGCGTTCGGAAACTTCCTGGGAGCGGGTATATGGGGATTCTTCCATACCCTGCCTCAGGTAAACATCTATACACACGGTACACAGTTTACGGCAGCGCACGGTCACCTGGCATTCTTCGGAGCCTATGCGACGATCCTGATCGGTATGATGTATCTTGGTGTACAGGGTGCATACGGTAT
>WGDG01000201.1 GCA_015493425.1 Sulfurovum sp. | reverse complement strand
CTTTTCATTCTCAACTCCTTTATAACAATCTTCCATCTCTTCATCCCAAGGGAATACTAGAAGAACCAAAGCGATCAAAGCAAACAAGATTCCCCAGTTTGAGAGGACAGAGATATAGCTGTCCTGGCCAAAAACCGGCGGGGCATAATGCAAAAACCCCGGTGTGGTTCGGGGAATTGTTTCTCCTCCAATAACCGTATTCCAACGGAAGATCCATACGCCAACTGCTGTCACGAATCCACCGAGATAGACCACCGCTGGGATAAATCGTAGTTTGGTAAAACCAATGATTAGGGGGATAAAGAGTCCCAGTACATAGTCAATCCACAGTGTTTCATTGAAATGCAGCGCGAAATAATGGTAGAGTGCGTACTTCTCCCCATTTCCAAAGGTCAAAGCAAAGGTCAACCACAAGAATCGCATCACCAAATCGGCGACGATAAACCATGAGAGTAGTCTGGCCAGTGTAGCGACCATGTCACGATCGACCCTCTGGCGCTCAGACAAAAACCGCTGGAACAGGGGAATCAGCAGGATTAGAAGTCCCGTACCGGAGACCATGGCAGAAGCAAGAAAGATGATAGGCATCAGGGGCGTGTGGTACATCGGATTGGCGTGTACTGCTCCCATGATGTAACCAGTGTATCCATGAACCGCCAGTGCCAGAGGGATACCGACAGCTCCTAGTATGTAGCCTTTACGGTGATCTTTTGCTCTTGCTGTTTCACTGAGATCC
The DNA here is from genome assembly GCA_015493425.1 of Sulfurovum sp. Lineage (GTDB taxonomy): Bacteria > Campylobacterota > Campylobacteria > Campylobacterales > Sulfurovaceae > Sulfurovum. The sequence goes on along the minus strand of WGDG01000201.1, from coordinate 2,945 downwards.
ATATTGCCAAAAGTAAAGAGCTTGGCAAAAAAACTGCCCTTTTGAGCGTGATGGACAAAGTAGGGGCGATACAAAGCCTGAGCTTCAAAAAAGATTAGAATAGGATACGCGATCAGAAGCAGTCCTCCCCACTTCATGGGCGAGGTAGGGAAATTTTCCCATCCGTACATAAAAAAGTTGAGTACTCTGCCTGGTTGCCTCAAGTCATCGAGGAGATTTAGTGGTGCAGCCACCAACAGCACGAACGCCATCAACAGCGCTACACCGGCAATGGGTTTGTATTTTTTCCAGCCAAACACATGGGCGAAACTGGAGATGATAAAGGCCGCAGCCGAGCTTCCTGTGAACCAGAAATAATTGGGCACATCAATACCCCAGGGCTTGGCAATAGTGATCGATGAAACCAGTGTGTTGATACTATCCATGATTTTCCTCCTCTCCTCGGGCTTTCATCCACTCCCGGTTGAAGCCCTCTTCTGCTTTGACGATATCATCTAGGCTCTGCGTGGTACCGTAGAGCTCTTCCAATCGAGAATCTAGTCCGATATAGAAAACTTGGGGGTTGGTACCCTCTGCTTCTTTTAAAACTGTCGTAGGGAATTGCTGAAGAACCTGATAGACTTCCGATGTTTTGTCATTGATATCACCAAAAATCCGCGCACCACCGATACAGGTCTCGACGCATGCCGGCAGCAACCCTTTGTCCACACGGTGGGCGCAGAAGTTGCATTTGTCAGCGGTTTTGGTTCTTTCATTGAAGTAACGCTTGTCGTATGGGCAGGCGTTGATACAATACCCGCATCCCCAGCAGACGGTGTTATCGACAACGACGATACCGTCTTCACGCTTGAATGTCGCGCCCGTCGGACATACGGGGACACAGGCAGGATCGGTACAGTGGTTGCATAGCTGAGGCAAAAATGCCTTGCGCGCATCAGGAAACTCTCCTACTTCTGTCTCTGTGACGAAGGTTCGGTATTGCTCATCAGGAATGTCATTTTCAACCTTACATACGGAAGTACACGCCTGACACCCAATACACTTTCGCAAGTCCAGCACCATGACAAAGTGCTTACCGGTTTGCCCAATATATTTGGCATCTTTGGCATCTCTTCCGGGATTTTTCATTGAAAAAGCATCTGCTTGCGAAGTAAAAAGTGTTGCAAACGCTGTCGCAGAAAAGCCTTTTTTGAGAAAACTCCTTCTGGAATTTTTTTCATCCATCTTCTCTCCTTTTAAGAATATCCGGCATCATAACAATAAAAAAGGGGAAAGTGGGGGGGGGAGAAAAAGAGGAGAGCTGTCTAGCCCTTACTTGTGAAAATGATTTTAAAGACAGCCCCCTTTTTGTCGTTGCGGACGAGGATGGTTCCGGCATTGTTTTTTTCGATGATAATCTTGGTCATATACAGACCGATACCGGTGCCGCTGGTCGCATGTTTCGTACTGAAGTAGGGTTCGAATATCTTTTCAATCGGATCTGTCTCGACCCCTCCGGCATTGTCACGCACTTCGATGATGTCTTTGCCCATCTCAGAGTATGCCTTTAGAGAAATTTCCCCTGCCTTGACTGAGCGTTCAAGCAGAATGTCTTTGGCATTGCTGATTAGATTCAGCAATGCCTGCGTAATCTCATTGGGATAGATGAAGAGGGGGAAATCATCTTGAATATCTATCATAAAAGCAATCCCATTGTTCTTGAGTGAGGCATGCATGAGTTTCTCTACTTTAGCAAAAGGAACGGAAACAGGGAGGGATTCTTTCTGCTTACCCGATGAGAAGAAGTTGCGAAAATCATCAATCGTCCTCGACATAAACTTAATCTGCATATTTGCATCTTCGATTTTGTTCTGAAGTCGCTCCTTGGTCAGTTTTCCACGATCAAAAAATATCTCTGTATTAATCAGAATCGAAGAGAGTTCAGTGAGGGGTTGCCGCCACTGATGGGCGATATTGCCGATCATTTCACCCATACTGGCCAGTTTACCCTGATGGACAAGTATCCTCTCCTTTTCATTGGCTTCTCTCTCTTTTTTAAGTTTGAGCTCGATCTCCTGCCGTACCCGTTTTTGTAAGTCTTTGTTGATCGCCTGTAATTCTGCCTGACTGTGCATCAGCTTGGCATTTAGCTCATCCAGTTGGTGGAGAATGATATCAAATCCATAGTTCATCACCAACATCGTAATCAGAGTTAAAAGCACCATGACGATAATACTTTGAAGGATTGCCTTATCAACAATCTCTTTCCAATGCGTAATGTCTTGTAAGAAAATAATTTTAAAATCATTATTTTTCCCCAGCCCTTTTCCTGCAATTGTATAAGGAGCAAATACATGACTATCCAACGATACTTCTTTTAGAGTAGCAAAATTATTTCGGGAAAGTACCTGGAGTATGGGTGAATCTTTATCCATGGAAAAAAGCAGTGGCTTTGGAGATTTTTCATAATAAATATAGGCATCGATATCCATAATTTTTCGTATCTGTTCCAGAAAATATCGGGGGTCAATCACAAAAACCACATACCCGACGATCGTATGATTTCTGTCTTTCACTTCAGAAACCGTATGATAACGAAAGTGCTCTCTTGTGTACCAAAAACCATCATAAGGTTTTTTCACGGTATCAAAATATGAAAGTTTCTCCTGTGGTTTTTGACCAAAATAAGTCAACAGCTTTCCTTCTCGATTGTAAAAACAAAAAGAGGTCAAAAAGTGGTTTTCTTTGGTGATGACCTTCCATCTAGGAAGACTCAAGGTGTGCAAAGCTGTGGCATCGTTATGCTCAAAGGCTTCCCGAATCCCATACGAATTGATGTTGGCATAGCCCCGTGTGACATAGAACTTTTGTGTCCGTTTGAGAGTCTCCTGATAGACGACCGTCACGCGTTTCAATTCGGAGAGCTGATTGCTGTTGGCCACACTTTTAATGTCATTGTAGCGAAT
>WGDG01000200.1 GCA_015493425.1 Sulfurovum sp. | reverse complement strand
GTACATATTGAACGGCTCTATAAAACGGATGGTAAGCAGCTTTTGGTGAAGTGTTCTTTCGGCAGCTTCGACAGACCTGAACATAAGTATATTTTTCTTGACGAAAGCGGATGCCGATACTTCGCTTCACCGCCGGTGAAGACTAGTGTCAATTACAAAGCCCACCAAAAACTAACGGAGTTACTCAGCGATGTCGAACGTAATTAGTGCAAAGAATCTGACGTTGGCGTATGACAACGGCAGGAAAGAGATTATCAAAAATGCCAGTTTCAACATCAAAAAAGGTGATTTCGTTTTCATTACCGGCCCCAGCGGTTCGGGGAAATCGACCCTGCTAAAGTCTCTCTATGGCCAGCTTAAACCCAAAGAGGGCAATCTTGTTGTTGGGGGCAGGGATCTTGCGAACATCAGTTCCAGACAACTGCAGGAGCTGCGTACCCATATGGGCATCATCTTTCAGGACTACAAACTCATCAATGAGTGGACGGTTGCAAAAAACGTGGTATTGCCGCTGATGATTGCAGGCTATTCTCTTGATGTACAGGAGACGCAGGCGCACAGGCTGCTCAAACACGTCAAGCTCTCTGAACACGCCGACAAGTACCCGCTTGAACTCAGTGGCGGAGAACAGCAGCGTGTGGGTGTGGCACGCGCTTTGGCGAAGAACCCGGTGGTGATTCTTGCCGACGAACCTACCGGTAACCTCGATGACTACTCCTCCAATGTCATCTGGGACTTGATGGAAAATGCCTGCCAGCAGCTTGAGACAACGGTACTGGTCGTCACACACAAGATACCGACAATCTTCTCGCTGCCGTACCGCCACTTCATCATTGAAAGCAAGGGTGTCTATGAAGTTCATTAAAAATCATTTGATGTTTATTTTGCCGTTAATGGCGATTTTGCTCGGTATTGAGTTTTACCTTGTCTTTGACCGTACGACGGACAGTTATGAAAAAGGACTCAAAGAGGGGTATACAATGCTTGTAGTGACCAAAAAACCGGTCACGCTGCAAAAGCTCAAGCAGCTCAACCCCCACATCGCTACGCTTGAAGCGATCAAGCGTGAACAGATCGTCTCGGAAGTGGCACAGGGGGTAAGCAAGCAGAGCAAAAAAGAGATACTTGCCGCACTGCCGTACTTTTATAATGTGGGGCTTGACAGTTATCTCGGTACTTCAGCACTTGAGAAAATCAAAAAAGATCTTGAAAAGGACAGTAACATCAAACGGGTGGAGACATTTGGCAGCAGCTATTCCTCTGCCTACCGTCTCTTTGCGTTTATCAAGTTCCTGCTCAAAGTCTTCATAGGATTTATGGGTATCGTGAGCCTTTTTCTTATCATCAAGCAGATGGAGATTTGGAAGTATGCCCACCGTGAGCGAATGCAGGTGATGGAAATTTTCGGTGCACCTCTGATGCTGCGGGCAGGTGTGCTGTTCAAAGTGGCTATCTTTGATGCATTTATTGCGACACTGCTGACGAGTGCCGTGTTCCTCTATGTCAAATTTGTCTGGGCGGCACAAAGCGGTATCGACCTGATGATGCAAAAGCAGGATGACCTTTTCAAAATGACTGATATGGCCATTTTGCTCGGGGTTGCACTGCTGTTGGTCATAGTCGCGGTCTATACTGTAGTATTCAGCAGTAAAGGGGTACAGGAGTGAAACGCTTCACGCTGCTTCTTCTTTTGATGGCCACGTTTCTCTATGCGGAGACGGCGACGACCAAAAAGATCAAAACTTCCAAGAGCCACTTGAGCAAGACTGAAAAAGAGAAGAAACAGGCGAGCCGGAGGCTGGACAGGATTGCTAAAGATATTAAAAAAACTGAAAAAGAGATTGCTGTTCTGGACAAAAAGATCGATGCGTTAAGACGTGACCAGAATGAGACGGAGACAGCATACCAGCATTTGAAAAAGGCACTCAAAAATTCTGAGAGTGAACTGGCAAAAACGAGCAGGGAGCTTGAACAGAAACGAAAGGCATTTATTTCACTGCTCTCCGAGCGTTTTTCTGTCAACTTTGCAATGCAGAAAGCACATGAGCCGACCAAAAAGGCGATCATCGACCAGGAGGTCTATAAGGCCTACAAGAAGATCAATACCAAAATGCTGGCCAAACTCAAGCATGACATTGCTACACTCAAAAAGAAAAAGGCCGATACCAAATACCGCCGAAACCATACGAAAAACCAGCTTGCACGTATTGTCAAAAAGCGCGAAGCCTATGCGAAACAGAAGAAGGCCAAGGAACAACTGCTCAAGCGGCTGGCATCTGATGAGGAGAAGTATACTGCACAGCTTCAGAAGATTGTCGACAGGCAAAACGCCCTGCGTGCGACACTGGCAAAGCTGAACATTCTGCATAAGCAGGAGGTCGAAGAGGCGAGAAAACGTGCGGCGGCACGCAAAGCGGCTCTGGAGCGAGAAAAAGAGCGTAAGCGTAAACTGAGACTTGCCAAAGCCCGTGCCAAAGAGCAGGAGCGTAAGGCAAAAGAGGCGCTGAAGCGTGCCAAGACCGAAGAGGCACGTAAAAAGGCGAGACTGGCGGCAAAAGAGGCAGCTGCAGAGAAAAAACGTATTGCCAAAGAGAGCCAGAAGGTGCGCAATATCAACTCCTCTTACCAGAAAGAGGCGGTTTACAAGTACCGCGGCGGCAAGACCATCTCACCTATTGCCGGTGCTCGTGTCATCAAGAAGTTCGGAACCTATGTCGATCCGATCTACAAAATTAAGATTTTCAACGAATCGATCACACTTCAGGCACCGCAACCCAACGCCAATGTCAAGAATGTGCTTAACGGCAAGGTGGTCTTTGCCGGCAAATCGAGTATGCTTGGCAAGGTCGTCGTGGTCGCGCACAGCGGAAAAATGCACACGGTCTATGCGGGACTCTCCAAGATCGCCCCAACGATCAGAGTGGGCAAAAAGGTCAAACGCGGCTATGTCATAGGCCGGGTCAAAAGCAAACTTGTCTTTCAGGCGACAAAAAACTCCAAGCACATCAACCCGCTTAAACTGATACGGCTGTAAAGCGGGCATATCGTCCCTACTTTAGAGTGCTAAAGCACTTTGAAGAAGCCGTAATTCTTTTTTTATTTCCATCCTCTCAACATTACACTTCGTTACACTCTTTGCGCATACTATGAAAAACAACACAAAGGACAGATCATGAAAAAGTCAATTTTGACACTCGGTTTGGCGGCGGTGAGTACATTTGCATTGATTGGGTGCGGTAACGGCTTGGAGACAAAGAAGGATGCCGCTTTCTATAAAAAAGCTTATGCAAATTACACTTCGATAAAGTCCTTGCATACGGACAAAACAACACTCTTCACACTTGATGCGCTCAAAAAATCCCTGGATGACTTCAATATCACAACAGGATCGGATGAAGCATACAAGGCAGAGTTTGCAGCGCAGCTCAAAAGCAATCTTGAGGGCAAGATAGTAAACGACCCCGCTTACAGTATGGACAATAAAACAGCTATTTTGATTCCCAACGATGAAAACAGCACTCCTGTCATAAACGGTAATAAATCAATGGACTTGCTTGGCGAACTTACGGATACTTTTAGACAAGTAGGTCCGCCGCCATGCTGTGAAGGTGGCATATCGGATATTATTATAGTTCGCTTTATTGCCCATCTTGATGACAATTCCGGCGTAGATGAAAACAACGACAGCCAACCGCTTGTAGCAGTACTTCCTGAAGCGCCTAAGGAGATACAAGAGCTAAAGAGCAGAGTAGAACTTGATGACTATTTCTATGGCGGAAGTTTAGTAACTGTTCCAAAGTTGAGAGATGATTTTGGTAAAGCGGTAGATAAAAATATAAAGTGAGGAGGGAAAGATGGCAGAGCTATTACGCATGCAGGTGATACGACCTGCAGAATCGTTGTCACCGAAAAAGAGAGATGCTATTGCGTATATTACGCATAAAGCACCGATAGTGTCAGAACGATACAAGCGGTGGAAAAAGCTTGCCAAGCGCCATAAAGCAAAAAAACTTTATACGGCTATAGAGCAATTTGTCAACGAAAAATCCACAACTAAGAGTATTGATGAATTTCCAAAGCCGTTTATGGAGATATTGCAATATGCCGATTACAACGGATATGACTTTAGCGTAGATGAATTTCAACGATATGCAACGCAAGAGCGACTGACGAAGCTTTTTGGTAAGAAGCTTGTAGACGGGGAAATCTCTTCGGCAACCTTGTATGTAAAATTGAGATGCATGCTGGAAGATATTTTGCTTGCACAGGCGGTACTGGATCAAAAGATATCGTTGGCATATAGTGCAACATATGCCCTGCTGACACTGGAGTTTTGCAAAAAACTTTTGTTTGCCTCAGAGAACAGACAGATGCATATTAATGTGCAAAAACATTTTGAAACACCCATAGTGCTGAATGCTGCTGCGATATTTTTTGACCCTTGCAATAGTGCTGTGCCAAATAGTGTTCCAAAACGAGACGCAGCCCGCGCCCTAAAACAGCAAAAGTATAAAACGGGTAGATGTGTATGCCTCTGCGAGGATGACTGTGTCGCACAAAGCAGATGTTG
>WGDG01000199.1 GCA_015493425.1 Sulfurovum sp. | reverse complement strand
GGTATCGGGTTGGATATTGTAAGAAGGATAGCTTTTGCTTTGAATATCAAAGTAGAAGTGCATGCAAACGACAGTGGCACCACATTCATCTTAACATTCCCCTAACACTATTATACTAAAATATAAGTATAAATAATAGGAGAATAGATGAGAAAGTTACTTATAGCCACACTCTTTACAGGCAGCAGTCTGTTTGCGAGCATGTACCCACTGGCACCTGTCAGGGTTACCAAAGATATCACTTGTGTGATCGGGGATTTTAATCCGCCCAAAAAGTCCAACAAAGGCTTTGTCTCCAATATGTGTTATGTCAATATGGGTGACAGTCTGGTGGTGCTGGATGCCGGACCAACCTACCTCTTTGCAAAAGCGTTTTATGCACTGATGCAAAAAGAGTACCCCAAGAAGAAGGTATCCAGCGTGGTCTTATCAAACTATCATGACGACAGAATACAGGGGGCTGGCTTTTTCAAAGACCTAGGAGCGAAGATCATCGGGCACAAAACGATCAACGAGGACATCAAGAAAAACCCAGCCAAGTTTGAGCGCATGAAAATGATCATGCCAAAAGCGGTGCTGGAGAATACCAAAGTCATACCTGCTGACATCCTGGTAGAGGACGGCTACAAAATCAAAGGCGCCAAGAAAACACTGACTGTCCTGAAGCCGAGCAAAGTCAGCGAGGAGAGAAGCGATATAGCCATATATAGCCCGGATGACAGTTTTTTGTTTGTCGGCAATATGGTATTTGGCGGCAGAATGCTGAATTACACCAAGCACTCTAGCGTAGAGGGCTGGATAACGGCTTTGGAAAATCTAGCCAAGCTAAATGCGAAGTATGTCATGGGCGGACATGGTGCGAAGTACGACAAGGACGCGTACAAGGCATCACTCAACTACCTAAAAGTACTCAGGGATACCGTCAAAAAAGCACACGAAAAAGAGATAGAAATGGAAGATATCAAGCTACCTGAAACCACTTTTTCAAAAGAGAACATTCCCTATTTCAAGCAGTTAAACTATAACAATATCAGCAATTACTACGACCAATTAGAGTGGGCAGAATAATGGCGAAGATATTTACATTTGGACAAAAAATAGACGCATATGACTTTAAGGTCATCAACGAAAGAGATGCAAGGGCGAGTGCTGGCATCATGTTCTTGCTTGGTATGATCACACTGGTTTCTTTTTTTATGACGCACAATCTTTTTTGGGCAAACCTGTTTACGATTACCTTTATCCTGGAGTTTGTTATCAGGGTATTTATCAACCCGTCATTTGCGCCTTATATGCTGCTTGGTTCTTTAATCGTTTCCAATCAAGAGCCCGATTGGGTAGAGGCAAGCCCAAAGAAATTTGCATGGGCGCTGGGTGTAATGCTGGGGCTTGCCATGAGCTATTTTATTCTTTTCAATATCTTGACCCCTGCGAGATTGCTCACCTGCGTGCTCTGCCTGATACTTCTGTATCTGGAGTCTGTCTTTGGTATCTGCCTGGGATGTATCATTTACAAAAAAATGAATGTCAAGCTATACAAATGCCCCGGCGGGGTCTGTGAAATGCCACGGGAAAAGAAGCGTCTCATGCCGGTCTTTACTGCTGTTTTGCTCTATATCGGTCTGTTTTATGGTATTTTCTACGGACTGAAAACCTACAAATACGATGGCTACACCTCATCCAATATCACACAAGCACAAAGAGATGCAATGGAGTTTGCCGACGAAGAGGATGACGATACCTCGGAGGTCTCAAAAAAAGAGTGCAACCCACCACTAATTCCTACACTCCTGGGACTAAAGGAGAAGTGGATAAAGAAGAACTGTCGCTAGAAAAAAGTTTTCTTAGAGGAGCTATTACAGAATAGCAACACAATAAACAAACAAAAGGAACAAACATGAAAATACTCAAAATACTGTTGGTGGGAGCCACATTGTTGTCAACACTTAATGCAGAGGTACCCCAAAAAGTAAAGCCAGTTAAGACGGCCAAAATGATAAAACTCAAAAAGAAGATAAAAGGACAGTGGAAAGCCTATGCAAAATCCTCTCTTACTTCAACGAAAGGGATCAGCGCGAAAGAGTTGGATGCATGGATGAAGCAAGGTAAAGATTTTACTCTGATCGATGTACGAGAACCGAAAGAGGTAGCAGCCGGTACAATTCATGCCACTGATTTCAAAGCCATCCCAGCAGGATTGGTGGTTCCAACTGCAGAGAAAAATATGGCATTTCCAGCAGACAGAGCAGTGGTATTCTATTGTAAAGTGGGTGCTAGAAGCGCAATGGTTGCCCAAGAAATGGAGAAAGTTTACGATTACAAAAACCTTTACTACCTTAAGGGCGGCATCAAAGCTTGGATTAAAACAGGACATGAGATAGAAAACATGATGGGAAAATTTGTGCAAGCAAAAAAATAGCGCATAGTATCTAGTCAAAAAGATTAAAACAAGGAATTCCAATGAACACACTCACAAAAACGCTCCTGAGTCTACTGTTGCTTAGCCTTCAGGCTTCGGCCTTCGATACGGTCAGAGTGGCCAAGGATGTCTATGCCCTCGTGGGTGACCTCGGACAGCGATCTCCTCAAAACCTCGGGCACGATATGACCTCGGGGTTTATCATCACCCAAGAGGGAGTTGCGGTGGTCGATGCAGGAGGGAGTATCGGAGATGGTCGGGCGATTCACAAAGCAATCAAAGCGGTTACCTCTCAACCGATCCGATGGGTCATCAACACCGGCGGACAAGACCACAGATGGATTGGAAACAGTTATTTCGCTACCCTCAAAGGAGTGAAGATTATCGCCTCAGAAGTATGCAAAGAAGACATCGCCAAACGCAAAGATTTCCAGATAGGGATGGCAAGAAAGTATCTTAAAAAGGCGTTTGAAGAAACCAACGCAACCTTGCCCGATACGACCTTTTCCACTCATTATACCCTGCCGACCCCAGACAAAGAGATCAAGCTGATCTATACAGGAGGCGGCCATACACCGGGGGATATCTTCGTCGTGTTGCCCAAGGAGAGGATTGTCTTTACGGGAGATATTGTATTTT
>WGDG01000198.1 GCA_015493425.1 Sulfurovum sp. | reverse complement strand
TCCCCTTTCCAAGTGAAGTGATCATGATTCCCGCTGGCTACCTTGCCTATCAGGGAGAGATGAACCTGTACCTTGTTGTCCTTATCGGCATTGCAGGATCGCTTGCCGGAGCACTTTTCAACTACTATATTGCAATGCATTTTGGACGCAGGTTTCTGCTAAAGTATGGTAGATATTTTTTTGTAAAACCGGAAACCCTTGATAAACTTGAAGCTTTCTTCCACAAGCATGGAGAACTTTCAACATTTAACGGGCGGCTTATCCCCGGAATAAGACAGCTCATTTCTCTGCCTGCGGGCTTGGCACGTATGAATCTTTTTAAATTTTCTTTTTATTCGGCACTGGGCGCCGGCATATGGGTCATTGTACTTGTAGCAGTGGGCTATCTGGTGGGTTCAAATGCAACACTCATTTCCCAATATCTGCACACGGCAACGGTGATTGCACTGGTGAGTATAGTGTTTATTACACTGTTTTATGTGGTGAGGCAAAAACGGAAAAAAGAGATTCTTGGTGAAGACTAATCGACAACCCATGCAATATATTTTCTCTTTTTAATACGTACTGACTTAAGCATCTTCAGTACATTTTTCAGAACACGTTTGTCAATAGCAATATAGGTACGGTTGGCCATCAGTGTTATGGTACCGATCTGCTCTGCTTCCAGTCCCATCTCTTTACAGAATGTACCCAGAATATCTCCCTTACGCAGTTTTTGTTTTTTACCGCCATTGAGAGCAATAGTCTTAAAATGTGACCCTATTGTAAAATTACGACTGCTTTGTGTATTGTCAAGTTCCAGTTTTTTTGTCTCGTCCAGAATATATGCTGTTTTTGTACTGCCGGATGTGTATAATGAAACGGCTCTTCCGCTGCTTCCTGCCCGTCCTGTACGCCCAATGCGGTGGGTGTAAACCTCTTTGTCAAAAGGAAGGTCATAGTTGACAACAAGCTCAACATTGTCAATGTCGATACCACGTGAAGCGACATCTGTTGCGACAAGCACGGGAGAAGAACCGTTAGAAAATTTGATAATAGCTTCCTGTCGAGCCTCCTGTTCCAAATCACCATGAATGGTTGTTACTGCATGTCCATCTTGCTGAAGTCTTTGAGCCAAGGCAATGGTGTCGGCTTTGGTGTTGCAAAAAATAAGGAGAGAGTTTGGCTTGTAAAGATTGATGACCTGCTGCAGTGTTTTGGGTTTGTTGTTTGTTGTGATGACATATGCTTCAATCTGTCCCTCATGATGTTCCGGTGTGACTGAAATGACTTCCGGTTCATGAAGGAGTGTTTGCGCCAATGTTTTTATTTTATCGGGGAAGGTAGCGGAAAACAGCAGGCGTTGTTTTGTATTTTTTGCCTGCGAAACAATCTTTAAAATATCATCGTAAAATCCCATCTCAAGCATCCGGTCAGCTTCGTCAAGGACAATGCGTTCTATGCTCCCGAGATTAAGTGTCCCTTTGGAAAGATGATCCAAGAGCCGTCCCGGCGTACCGATAAGCAGATGTGCGCCTTTATCAAGTGAATTTGCCTGATTGCGCAGCGGTACACCGCCATAAAGTGTAACGGTTTTGAAATTAGGCAGGGCAGCAGCAAGGGTTTGAATTTGTACAGCTATCTGCTCGGCAAGTTCACGGGTAGGGGTGATGATCAGTGTCTGTGGAGTATTCTTCTCGAGATTGGTCATCATAAGAGAAGGAAGTGCAAAAGCCAGTGTTTTGCCTGAACCGGTTTTGGATTGTACTAAAAGGTCTTTCCCCTGTAAAATAAGAGGAATTGAACGCTCCTGTACCATTGTCATGGTTGTAAACTGTTGTGCGTGAAGGGTGTCACTGAGTGCTTTGGGAAGGTTGGGAATCGTGTTGAATGTGGCCATGGTCAGGGTACTCGCTTAAAAGATAAAAGGAATGAATCAATGTAAAATGGAGAAAATGGAAGGGGTCAAGCGGGAGAGTATCCCCGCTATGGTTATGCTTCTTTGCTTTTTTTATAGTCAAGAATCATTTTATACGCTTCGTCTTTCAGCAGAAGTTTCTCTTTTTTCAATGTCTCCAGCTCGAGATCTGTCATAGGAATACGACCTGCCTCTGCATCTTCGATCTTCTGATCGAGTTCATTGTGCTTTTCGAAAATTTTTGCAAAGTGTGCATTCTGCTGCTTGAGTTCGTGGATTTCGTCTCTGTATTCATGTAACATGTGGCGCTCCTGTGTATATTTTCCGTATTATAGCTTTTTTGCAATAACAAAGTGGTGAAAAACCGCATGTCCAAATTTGAAATAAAAAACGTTATGTTCTGTACTCGGCATTGATCTTGACATACTCATAGCTGAGATCACATCCGTAGGCAGTGAAGCTTCCTTCGCCAATGCCAAGGTCGCATCGGACGGTAAATTCTTCTTGCTTCATAATGGCATAGGCCTGTTTTTCACGCTCTTTGTCAAGTTCTCGCTGCGCGTCAGAATAGATGAGCAGGTCATCATAGTGTATTGTCAGTGTTGTATCGTCACATGTAATACCGCTGGCACCGATGGTCGAGGCGATACGCCCCCAGTTTGGGTCTTCACCAAAGAGTGCCGTTTTGACTA
>WGDG01000197.1 GCA_015493425.1 Sulfurovum sp. | reverse complement strand
CAGTTCTCCCGCCAATGCCAAGGGGCCGTGCAAACGATTCTCGGTAAGCACCCCAAGCTCTCGCACATCAGCTCTGTACACAGCCTGCATCTTTTCTGCTTTGGTATCATAACGCCCCTTTTCTACCGTAGCATTCAACAGGCTGCTGCGTATCCTGGCATCGAAATCAATATACTCAGAATGAAGCTGCGCTTCAGCATGGAGAGAAAGACGGTCGTTTTTGGGTATCAGGTAGCCAAAACGCTTTTGAATCAGCACTCTGTCAAGAGAAGCATTTACAACCTCAAGACGGGCATATCCTTTCGCTCCCTCTTTACCGATTGCCGGCATATCGATCTTTAAATTCGCTTCCCCTTCCGCCAAAGGAGGCATCCCCGCAACGGCCAGAATTTGCGAAACCGGTGTCCGTTTGGTAAATGCTTCAAGCTTACGTACACGTCCTTTCACGACGGTGACACTGTATACTACAGGTGCTTCAAGCAGGGTTCCTTTGCCTGATGTTTGAACATCATTTTTCCTCCCCCTGAAACGACCCTTTACATCAGCCTGAGAAAGGGTATATTTTTGGTACCTGAACTGTTTGGCTTTGACATGATAGTCGCCGGCATAACGCAGCCTGAAGGGGTCATAGGCAGCATCCACACGCAACACAGCTCCCGGCATTGCAACATCGGCACGCAGAGTACGCCAGCGCAATGTAAAGTGTTTCAATTCCAATGGCAGGCCAGTAGCCTCTCTCATCTGTGTCTGTACATAAGGTTTCAGCAGGGCATTCCCACTGTCGGTAAAAAGCAGCAGTGCTGCACCGCTTAACAAGAGCAGGAAGATCAAAAGAGCCACTAAGAGCCGTATAGCCAGACGATACATGGGATTACCTCACCTTTTGCATAGAATTAGACAAAGAGAAGGAAAACAAACACAACAAAGAGAATGACATGTAAAAATCCTTCGAGCATATTGGTCTCTCCGTCATTGAAGTTGACCATACTCACCAGCAGCGTCAGCGCAAGCAGCATTGTCTGTACCGGTGTAAGCGAAAGGTTCAACTCCAGTCCCAGGAAATAGGAAACAACGATCACCGCCGGAATCGTCAGCAGTACCGTCGCCAGCGATGCACCCAGCGCAATGTTGATAACCGTCTGCATCCGGTTGTCGACTGCCGCCCGAACGGCCGTGATGAGTTCGGGTGCAGCGGAAATGACTGCCACACTCACCGCACCAATAACCGCAGGCAGACCAAACGCTTCAAGTGTATTGTCCATAAAAAGCGACAGCATCTCTGCTAACACACCGATGATCACAATGGAGACAACAAGGTTGACACCATGGTACCAGCCGCTGATCGGCACATGCGGTTCACACTCTTCTCCCTCCCTGCAAGGCTGGGATGACTCTGGCGCCTTATATTCAAAAAAGTAGCGGTGTGACTTGAGCTGCACCCGCGTAAAAATAATATAGAGCAGGACAAACACAAGCACGTTAAAAAGCATAAAACGCTGATGGTAGGCAGGGTCTATAAATTCGGGAAGCACCATGGCAATTCCGATAGCAACCAGCAGCATCGAGAGGTAGGAGTTGGTCGAGTCGACATTGTAAGGCTGTTCACCGTATTTCAAGCCGCCGATGATCGCTGCCAGCCCCAGCAGGCCGTTAATATCAAGCATCACCGCCGAATAAATCGTATCGCGTGCCAGCTCAGGATTGTGTGCATGAATCATCATAATAACGATAATAACGATTTCCACAATGACTGCCGACATTGTCAAAATCAACGTACCGTAGGGTTCACCGAACTTTTCGGCAAGCATCTCCGCATGGTGCGCTACCGCCATTGCCGCATAGACAATCACAGCAAAGAGAATGCCAAAGCCTATCAGGTTACCTGCGGTAGTTGCCTCCAGCATATGTTCAAAATAGTGAATCCCGGCAAAAGCGAGCAGGGCGGCAAAGAGACTGTACTCTTTTGAAAAACGTTTAAGCAGTTCCATATCAGCCTACAAGATCGTCATAGTTTTCAGAAAGATCAACTTTAAGTTTTCCGTCAATCTTACAGATACGTGCATCACCGGCTTTCCACGCCTTTTTAAAGCGTTTAAGCAGCTTCTCCTGATGTTTTGGCTTGGTAATTCCGGCTGCTTTGAAGAACTTTTTCACCCCGCCCCACGCCGGCTCAGGTGTTTCACTCTCTACATCAATCGCTTCCGGCTCACTGCCCCGGTATTCAATCTGGTGCATATAGAGGGTACGCATCTCGTGAAAGGCTTCCTTTAGCAGGTCAATCTCCCCGCGCAGGGTTGTCGTGATCTGTTTGTTGGACTTTTTGAGGTCCTTGACCGTTCCTTTGAGTACGGCAATGGTTTCATCTTTCGCGGCAAGAAGTGCTTCGTAGTCTTTGGCTTTTGAAGAAGAGGAACGTGCCGGTTTCATGGTCTCTGTTGCAGCTTTCTCCTCCTGCCCCTGCGACGCCTCTGTCACCTCTTCTGCCACAGCATCACTGTCAACCACAATGTAAAGTTTGCCGTCGACACTCTTCGCTGTCAAAATACCCCGTTTGATCTTTGCATAGACCGCCTGCCTTGAAATACCAAGCTCTTTGGCGTACTCCGCCGGCTTCATCAGCTTCTCCATGAATGCCCTTACTTTACAATTTTGTAAATCATAACATAAGTTGAATGAAAAAGTGTCAACGCTGACATAAGAAAAAGCCCGAAGGGCAGGGGAGTTTACTTCTGTGTACCGTCCAGCACAGGAACGAAGAGGCATTGCTCAATGCTCTCGGAGGTAATGCGGCCGTTCTTTTTGTAAAAACGGGTAAGGATGTGGTAATCTTTGCTCTGCTCGATGGGCGCGACAAGAATGCCTCCCTCTGCAAGCTGTTCAAAGAGCACCGGAGGCACCTCTTTAGCCGTAGCAGAGAAAAGAATACGCTCAAACGGCGCATACTGCTTCCAGCCGCGCTGCCCGTCATCGAAACGGGTAAAAATATTATGCAGCTCCAGCTGACTGAAACGGCGTTTTGCCTCTTTGAGCAACTCATCAATACGTTCTATGGTAAATACGCGGCGGCAGATACGGCTGAGGATCGCTGCCTGATAGCCGCTTCCGCAGCCGATCTCCAGTACCGAATCGACTCCCTTGAGCTCCAGGTGCTGTGTCATCTTGGCAACAGTCAGCGGCGAAGAGATCCACTGGCTGGCAGCAAGGGGAAGGGCGTCGAGTTTATAGGAGAGGTGGCGGAACTCCGGGGGGACAAAAGCTTCTCTGTCAATTTCCAGAAAGGCCTGTTTGACATGTGCGTCGAGTTTGAAATGCTGCTCAATCTCATTGACAAGCTGCTGTCTGTTTCTGGCTTTGATCATTTCCGAATGTGTCCTCTTCCCTTGTAGTGGGGGAATTCTATCAAAAAATCGGTTAAGTGCGCGTCAGTCCATGACGATATAGCGGCGTATTTTCTTGATTTCACGAAAATCGACCACCCCTTCAATGGCCTCTTTGCTGTCATCTGCCACCACATCCCCATTCGGAGAGATAATGGCGGATGAGGAAGCCATATCACTGTTACTGCTGTTGGAAACGATGACATAGCACTGATTCATCACAGCAAGTGCCTGAGAGAGAATCTCCAAATGGCGCTTGCGGGGTTTTCCCCAGCGTGCAGGAACACATACCACATCCGCCCCCTCAATCTGCTTCCACAACTCCTTGAAACGCAGTTCAAAACAGATGAGGATCGCATACTTCACCCCGTCTATCTCAAAAGGTTTGATGCGTTTCTTTTTGCCTGGATTCAAATAGAGGTCTTCATCACCAAGCTTGAAGAGTTTCACCTTCTCCTGCCGGTGCACCACTTTGTGTTTGTGGATCACCACTGCCTGATTATAAAAATGTTCATCCTCCTCAAGCAGCAGTGTCAACACAAGAATCTGCTCATCGATCTCCTGCTTGAGGATTTTCAGTGCCTTGGCGGAAAACTTTGCCGCGGTGGCAAGATGCTCATAGT
>WGDG01000196.1 GCA_015493425.1 Sulfurovum sp. | reverse complement strand
CACTAAATAGTGAGCAGCGAGTACATAGTTACGAGCAACCGACGGACAACACGCAATCAACAGAAAACATAGAACACTTTATAACAAACAGCAAACAGCAGCACAATGCCGTTCATAATGATGCCGACAGCGGTTCAATGATAGAAGAGCTGGAAATGAAAAGCTCCTGCATCGCCCCCGATGCCGGCGATACCGAAGCAGCCAAAGAAAAAGACCCCTCCACCCTGCTTGAAGAACCGATGGTCAAAACCGCCCTGGATCTGCTTAATCCCAAAAAGGTACGCATTAAGCGGAATGTCTAACTTGACGTTCTGAGCTTATCTTCCCTGAAGCGCATCTATAAGGTTATCAATATATCCACTGCATGCGTGCACTTCTCCTTCATTTGAGGGAAGAACAATTTCATCACCAAGATGAAATAAATTTGTGATCTTTTCAAGTTTTGGCACCACATCATTTTCATTGACAATTCTGTAAATGTTCAGTTTGTCTTTATAGTAGTTACAGAACATATCCGTACCGACAGGGGGTGCACCAAAAGTATATACTTCTATATTTTCTTTCTCAAAACCTGTTTCATGCAAATAACAGGCAGCCAATGTCGCCAATGCACCTCCGAGACTGTGTCCTGTCAAAATAATTTTAGTATTACTATCAGCATTTTTATGATGTTTCAGTACTTTGTCGGCTATCTTCTTTTTAGCGAAATCTTCCTCTTTGATGGTCTTGAAAAAGAGTTTTATTGCCTGGTTAAATCCAGAATGTACCTTTCCTTTTTGATTAAAATCTTCATTGAAAAAAGTAAAGTTCGTCATCCAGTCCTGTGGTTCCTGAGAACCTCGAAATACTACGACAATACGTTTTTCTCCCGTTTTCTTATCGACTTTTGTCAGGTGCATAAACTGTAGATCTATGACATTTTTTTTACCCCGGAAAAACGTTAGTAATGCCTTCATGACTCCCTTTTGAAGAAAGCCTTTGTGACTCTGCTTGGAATAGTAGTGAAAACTGTCAAAATCATAATACTTGGAAATACTGTTTTCAATCTGTTTCGGCTCATCATAGACTAACGTTGACAATTGCGCCAGATAAAGCGCCTTATCATAGTCAAAGCCACATGTAAAATCTATTTCAGCACTTTCCGAAAGCCCGCTGTGACTCGTGAAATCAATATCCCACTCTATGGTTATTTCCCGTTTTAAATGCAACCGTATGATCTCAAGCGGTTTCAATACACTATGGCTTTCCGAAGTTACCAATGTTTGATTCTCGTAATATATGGTTTCAGGACTCAACCATACGCCATCTGCTGACATTTTTTCTATGGTCGAACCGGCAATCTCTTTGGGAAACAGTGTTTTCAAGGTAACTTCTCTGCCTGAAGGGATCGGCAGTACATGTTGTCCAATGCCCAGCGTTTTCTTTATTTTAGCCATAACAATTTTTAAACTCCATTCAAAATAAATCCTGCCCAGTAAAAGGGGTGCATATTTTTCTGTATCATCTTCAACTTCGCTTTTTTCAAAGCTGTAGTGTATGTCTCGCCAGCGCTTATATTTTTATAAAATTGTGTCATCAAGTCTTTGGTAGCTTTGTCATCTACCGACCAAAGGCTCATCACAATATCTTTTGCCCCTGCCTGAATAAATGCTTTTGCCAATCCACTGACACTCTCTGTGGAGTTAATATCGACTACCCCAGTTTCACAGGCTGACAACACTACCAAATCTGTTCCTTGCAAATGTAAACCGCTCAATTTAAGTGCCGTCACAATACCTACCCCGTTACCTTTGATGGCACCGGCATTTGCACCTGTCAGGGCGATGCCTGATTTCAGCATAGGGTTTGGTATATTGCTGTCTTTTATAAAGAAACCATGCGTTGCGATATGTAAAAGTTTAGGACTGATTACGCTGTAAAGATTTTTCTCTGTCGCGTTTTCTTTGGTAAATTCGTCTACTTTTATTTTGTCATGCATAGTTCGTTCAATCGCTTTGGCTTCTTCTTTCGTTCCTGGCAATGATCTGAAACGCATTTTAAATAGAGATTTTACAATCCCATTTCTCTTTATATTTGGCATTAACGCTTTCTCTTCTTCCTTTGGTGCCTTTATATTTTTATTAAAATCAGGGTTTGCAATGACAACAGCTGGATTTTGTGCCTTTTTTGTATTTGTATATTCAAAGAGTCTTACAAGCTCTTTCCCAGATGGCACATATTGAATATTTTTTTCTTCGATCATATACTTATTGTTTTTAGTGTCAAAGAGCGCTTCAAAAGGCAATAATCTCAATGCTCCGTCAGGAGAGATGATGACATTAGAGTAATGGGGCAACACATCTTTTAAGGGTGCATTCAGCGCCAAAGCATATATGTTGGAAAGTATTT
>WGDG01000195.1 GCA_015493425.1 Sulfurovum sp. | reverse complement strand
CTGCACTATAGTACCATTGGTACGATCCATGCTATTATTCCCGATGCCAACCCTATGACACACAAGATCAAAATGCGTGTGAAATTCGATAAAAAAAAGCTCAATATTTTCCCTGGTATGTATGCTAAAGTAAGGATTCCCAACTAAGCTAAGCCCTTCTTCTGTTATTCCTTCGTTTGCAAAAAGGTGATAGAATTTTCAACGTGAACAATGTGAAGGAGCGGATGGATGGAAAACGTATATGATCTGGTCATTATTGGTGGCGGCCCCGGAGGCATCGGTGCCGCAGTAGAGGCAAAGATGCTTGGTGTCAAAAAAGTACTGATGGTTGAAAAGACCGATAACCACTCCCATACCATCCGACAGTTTTACAAAGATAATAAGCGTGTCGATAAGGACTGGCAGGGACAGACTGTTGAACTTGAAGGCAATGTCGCATTTACCGACGGTACCAAAGAGAGTACGCTGGACTACTTCGATGCGCTGCTCGATGATGACAAGATTGATACCCGCTTCAACTGTGCGGTAGAGAAGATCGAGAAAAAAGAGGGTCTTTTCCATATCCACAGTGCTTGCGGAACGGATTTGGCAAAAAATGTCATTGTCAGTATCGGCCGTATGGGTAAACCCAACAAACCCTCCTATAAAATCCCACCTTCTTTGAAATCACAGGTTAACTTCAATCTTGACAAGTGCGGCAGCGGTGAAAAAATACTGGTGGTCGGGGGCGGAGACAGTGCGGTGGAGTATGCATGTGATCTCAGTGAGAGTAACGATGTCACACTCAATTACCGCAGAGAATCTCTCTCCCGTCCCAATCCTACCAACCGAAATATGATTGCCGATTACTGTAACAAAGAAGCGGTACGTACCAAGCTTGGTGTGGATATTGAGGGATTGGAAAATGAGCATGGCAAGGTAAAAGTAAACTTCACTGACGGATCAGAAGTGTTCGACCGGGTCATCTACGCCATTGGCGGTACAACGCCTAAGGACTTTTTAAAGGCGTGCGGTATCACGCTCGATGAGAACGGAGAGCCGATCTTTGACGAGAACTACGAAACGGAAGTCCCCGGCTTGTATATAGCAGGAGATATCGCCTTTAAAAGCGGCGGTTCTATTGCAATCGCACTCAATCACGGATACAGGATTGTAAACCATATTTTAAATAAGGAGGCATAATTATGGCAAGTGTATTGTTACCATTGGCAAAAGGATTTGAAGAACTCGAAGCGGTGGCGTTGACGGATGTCATGCGCCGTGGAGGCATCGATGTGCGCCTGGCATATATTGAAGATGAACTGCATGGTGCTGAAGTGACAGGTGCCAACGGCATCACGATTAAAGCGGATACTTCTATCAACAATATTATTGTGGATGATTTTGACATGATGGTTCTTCCCGGTGGATGGGGCGGTACCTATGCGTTGGCGGAGAATGCCCGTGTGCAGGAGCTGCTGCGTGAATTTAAAGCCAAGAAAATCGTCGGTGCGATGTGTGCCGCACCGTATGCCCTGAAAAAAGCAGGTGTGCTGGGTGAGCGTTACACTGCGTATCCCGGTGCAGTCGAAGAGATCGACCATCCTGGTTATGTAGCCGATGAAAAAGTGGTAGAAGACGGTAATGTTATTACCTCACAGGGACCGGGAACGGCTGTATGTTTCGGGCTGGCGATCGTCAAGCGGCTTGTCGGAGAAGAGACGGCAGCGCAGATCAAAGAGGGCATGCTTCTTTCCTACTGCTAAATGAAACAGAAACTACAGAAACTCCAGGACAGAATGGAGCACGACCCTAAACTCAAAAAGGCGGTTGACTCCATTAAACCCAAACGCACCTTTTGGGGTGTAGCGGGCATCATCCTCTTTTTCTTCGTCCCGGAACTCATTACCTACATCTGGCAGCCCGAACTCATCAACTGGGCACATGCCCACAGCATCACCGAACCGCTTGCCATGCAGCGTATGCTTTATGCACAGCTTGAAAAGATGTTCGCCGATGGGGTGAGTTGGGTCAATATCGGTATTGGTGTAGCACTCCTTGTGTGGGTATGGCGGATGGAGAAGTAATATCTAACTAGTCCCTATCTTATACAGCAT
>WGDG01000194.1 GCA_015493425.1 Sulfurovum sp. | reverse complement strand
GACATAGTAGAGTATCGTCGATTTGCTCTCGCCGCTGCGGCGCATCAACTCTTTCATTTTCAGTGCCATCGGTTCTCCTTTGGTTGAACTGATGACAGTATAGAACAGTTTACCTTAAAGTGTTGAGTGACACCTTACACTTTTTAGTTATGTGTGCTGTTTGGTGCCACCGGCTTCATCGTTCGCAGATAGGCTTTGATATGTGCAGGGGTCTGAGAATTCTCTTTGTATCCGCTCTTTTTCAAATCATAGTAGACAAACGGCAGATAGTGCTCACGTGTCACAACTACTTTTGTTTTCCCTTTCTGTGCCCACTTGAACATTGTAGCAGCACCCTTTTCCCCTACATGGATGCAGCCATGCGACATTGCTTCACTGTTTCCCATATGAATCGCATGCCCCTGATGCGTGAACCAGAGTGAAAAATCCATATTATTTATCCCACTGGCTTCCGGATGCGCTTTGGACATATAGAAGCGCTCTTTTCTCCAGATTGTAAAAATACCCGATGGTGTTTCGTGTCCTTTTGCTCCCGAAGAAATAACCGCAGCCCACCAGACCACACCGTCTCTGTCAATGGCATACGCCACACCGTCTGCACCGCGCTCTCGCAGAGAAACGACAATAAAATCCTGTCCGGAAAGGTCAACAATCTTCTCTTTGCCCTTTTTATCCTGACCTGCCCCAAAAAGTAGTACCATTTCCAAAGTTAGACTCTGATTGTATATCAAGCAGCATTTTGTCTGCCTGAAACCTTTGATGGCGGTTGATTTCCTAATGAACTGTGTGGTCGTTCATGATTGTAGTGATGACGCCACTGTTCAATGATGATCTGAGCCTCTTTTTTACTTGCAAACCACTCTCTGCTCAGACATTCATCCCTGAATTTGCCATTGAAACTTTCAACATAGGCATTTTGCCAGGGTGATCCGGGTTTGATGAATGCCGGGCCGACCTGATGTTCGGTCAGCCATTTGATCACTGCCTTTGCCGTGAACTCTGGACCATTGTCGGAACGCAGGAATCTTGGTCTGCCATGAAGCGTCATCAGTCTGGCCAAAGTATCGATGAGATGATTAGCCCGGATCGATGATGCCACTTCAAGGGCAAGGCATTCTCTTGTATATTCATCCACAACAGCCAGTATCTTGAGTTTTTGTCCGTTTGCCGTACGGTCACTGACAAAGTCATAGCTCCATACGTGGTTTGTATGTTCTGAAAGCAGTTTCATGGGATCACTGCCGGGTCTTCTTCTCCGAGGTCTTCTCTTGGGAAGTTGCAGGTGCAGCATCTTCCATATCCTGTATACCCGTTTGACATTTACAGTATTATCCTGCTGCCAGCCCAGCATCACAGCAATACGCCTGTAGCCAAACCGGGGATACGTCTCGCTAAGCTTCTTTATCGGTTCCATCAGTGCCCGGTCTTTTAACGGCTGTCTTGGTGTATATGCAAGCAAGGAACGGCTGATACCAAGCTCTTTGCAGGCCTGCCGCTGCGAAACTTTATGGCGCATCATGATCTGCACCGCTTCTCGTCTTGCCGCAGGCGTTACCACTTTTTTTCAGTGATCTCCTTGAGTGCTTCATTCACCAGCATCTGTTCGGCCAAAAGCTTTTTGAGTTTGGCATTCTCTTTTTCAAGTTCTTTGAGCCGTTTCACTTCCGAAACGCTCATACCGCCATATGTCCGTTTCCATTTGTAAAAAGTCTGCTCACTGATATTGTATTTTCGAATGATCTCCCGATGTGTGTCGGCACGTTCTGCTTCCTGCAAGATCTTGACGATCTGCTCCTCTGTGAATCGTTTCTTCATTATACCCTCCAGTAGTATTGACATTATAGTCTAACTCTGGATTTGGCTCAAATTTTGGGGAGCAGGTCAGAGGAGTTGGCTGCTTATGTCTGTAGTAAACTGGAGGAAGCTGGCATTGAGACAGTCCTTTCTGGTGGGTCTTGTGTTCAGATCTATTCACAGGGGAGATATACTTCTGATGATATCGATTTGATCGATAGATTCAATGGTGGCCATACCCGAATTAAAAATGTGATGTTTAAGATGGGATTCACGGAACACAATCGCTACTTCG
>WGDG01000193.1 GCA_015493425.1 Sulfurovum sp. | reverse complement strand
ATATTAAGGTTTACTCTGAAACCGTTCCATAGAACGCTCAACGCTCAACGCTCAACGCTCAACGCTCAACGCTCAACGCTCAACGCTCAACGCTCAACGCTCAACGCTCAAGCCCTTTACCGTATCAACAACGCTTTCATATCCAAAATCGCCTGCTCCAAACCTGTATAGACGGAATGGGCAATGATACTCTGCCCAATATTAAGCTCCTCAATGGTCTCTATCTCTGCGATAGATTGAACATTTTGGTAATTGAGTCCGTGCCCGGCAGCGACTTTAAGCCCTAGTTCCATTGCGTCACAGCTGAGCAGTCGTAGATTGCGCAGTTCATCATCAAGCATCTGCTTGAGTACCTTTCTTGGTAGTTCGAGTTCCGTGATGGTGTGATGGGTTTTGGCAAGGTTGCTGTAGAGCATGGCATAGATATTGGCATATTTTCCGGTATGAAACTCTATCCACTCGACATGCAGATCGATTGCTGCACGTACTGCTTCGAGAGTAGGATCGATGAAGAGTGAGATCTCTATCTCTTCAGCCTGTAGGCGTCTGATCGCCTCTTTGAGCTTGGGTTGTGCTCCGGTAACGGCAAGTCCTCCCTCTGTTGTCACCTCTTCACGCTTTTCGGGTACAAGGGTGACACGGTGCGGACGAAGTGTGCAGGCAATGTCGATCATGCTTGGTTCGATGGCACACTCAAGGTTGACAGGCAGGGCAGAGAGTTCAATGATATTTTTGGCATCGCTGTCATGCATGTGGCGTCTGTCTTCTCTCAGGTGGATAGTGATCTGGTCTGCTCCGGCAAGTTTACAGATGCTCAGTGCATCGAGTGGATCGGGGTCGGCAACTTTTCTGGCTTCTCTAAGGACTGCAATGTGGTCAATGTTGACACCGAGTTTCATAAGTGGTTTCCTTAAGCATGTTTGGGTAGATTATAGCCAATAATCGATTAGGAGAGCGAAATGGCAGAACGTCAGCCCATGCCTGTCAGTGAATACAAACACATCAAACACAACATTGGAAACGGCAAACCGACCATTCTGGCATTTGGGATGAGCCACTGCTACAGCTGTATCGCGATGTCCAAAGTCTTTGCAGAGGTACTTGAAGAGCATCCGGAGTTTCAGATCTATGCGATCGACGGACAGAAAGAGCGCATCATCAGCCGTGATATCTACAAACTCAAAGAGATGCCGACACAGATATTCTTTGATGCCGAAGGTAATGAGGTCTTTCGGCATACGGGAGCATACAAGAAGCCGGTACTAAAGATTATTTTGAAGAAGTGGGGGTTTGTGTAACCCTTAACCAAAATTACGCTAAAATCGCGGCAATATTATTTTTTTACAAGGCTGAAACATGGCAAAAAGAGAGATCAAAAAGGCAGTTCTCGCATACAGCGGCGGACTTGATACGAGTATCATTCTCAAGTGGCTTCAGGATGAGTACAACTGTGAAGTGGTAACCTTCACTGCCGATCTGGGACAGGGTGAAGAGGTGGAGCCTGCGCGTCAGAAGGCACTCGATATGGGCATCAAACCTGAAAATATTTTCATTCTTGACCTGCGTGAAGAGTTTGTCAAGGATTTTGTATTCCCAATGTTTAGAGCCAATGCGATTTACGAAGGGGAGTATCTGCTCGGTACCTCTATCGCACGTCCGCTTATTGCGAAAAAACAAGTCGAAATTGCACATGAGACTGGGGCGGATGCTGTCTCTCACGGTGCGACAGGCAAGGGAAACGACCAGGTGCGTTTTGAGCTTGGCTATCTTGCGCTTGACCCGGATATCGCGGTGATCGCACCCTGGAGAGAGTGGGATCTCAACTCTCGAACAAAGCTTTTGGAGTATGCGAAAGCGCATGGCATTGACATCGACGGCAAAGGGAAGCCAAAGCCGTACTCGATGGATGCCAACCTGTTGCACATCTCCTATGAGGGTGAGTGGCTGGAGAATCCTTACAATGAACCTGAAGAGGATATGTGGCTCTGGTCTGTCTCTCCTGAGAAGGCACCGGACAAGGCAGAGTACATTACCATCACCTACAAACATGGTGATCCTGTAGCGATCAACGGTGAGGAAATGAGTCCTGCAACGATCCTTGAGACACTCAACACGTACGGCAAAAAGCACGGTATCGGTCGTATCGACATTGTAGAGAACCGTATGGTAGGGATGAAGGCACGCGGATGTTATGAGACACCGGGCGGGACGATCATGCTCAAGGCGCACCGTGCCATTGAGTCGATCACGCTTGACCGTGAAGAGGCACATGCCAAAGATGAGATGATGCCAAAATATGCCAAGCTCATCTATAACGGTCTGTGGTGGTCTCCCGAGCGTCGTATGATGCAGGCAGCCATCGATGCGACACAGGAACAGGTCAACGGTGAAGTGCGCCTCAAGCTCTACAAAGGCAATGTGATCGTGGTGGGACGTAAGTCTGAGAACTCACTCTACTCCGAAGAGCATTCGACATTTGAGGCAGATGATGTCTACAACCAGAAAGATGCTGAAGGGTTTATCCGCCTTAATGCACTGCGTTTTATTATTGAAGGTAAAAAGCAGCCTGAGCGTATTAAAACATTGATAGGTGATTACGAAGAGACTGAAGTATGTCGCATCGAAACAGGGTCAATGACCATTTGTGAACGTATCAAACGCTTCTTTGGCTTTGGCAACACCAGTACACCAAAGAAATAGAGATTTCCCAAAAATCTCTAAAAAAATGTGTCACTTTAAAACGTGACGCATCTCCTCCAATA
This sequence comes from Sulfurovum sp., assembly GCA_015493425.1. Lineage (GTDB taxonomy): Bacteria > Campylobacterota > Campylobacteria > Campylobacterales > Sulfurovaceae > Sulfurovum. The sequence goes on along the minus strand of WGDG01000193.1, from coordinate 6,140 downwards.
CCCTTGATGGGGTGAACTTCAAAAAGTCCTCTCTGTAAATGATACTTGGAATGAATTCCAAAAAGACATAGGCAACCCAAAACATCGGATAGAAGACGTAGTATTCATACTTGAATGATTTAAAGGTATAACGGGTTTCGAACCATTCAACCGCACTTTTCAGATGGTGATAGAAAAGCATTACCTGCATTGCAAAGATGGAGCCCCAGGTGATATAGGTTAGCACAACGACCAGTACAGCCCCTTCGATACCGTAGATACCCATGACAGCAGCCAGAAAGATGGCACCGTAAATGGCGAAGGAGCCAAAACCGATGGTGGCAAAGATCACCAGAGCCGAGAAGACAAAGAGGAGGGCACCACTAAGGTAGAAGAGTTCGAGAAAGCTCTTCTGCTCTTCAAACGTGGGACTGAAATAGGCACCGGCAAGAATAATGCCAAAGATCGCAATGATGGTGAGTAGTAGATAGCCATATTCTTTCATATGCTTCTCCTATACTATCTCATAGAGTTTGAGCAGACTCTCTACCTGCGGTTTGTGCCCAAGCCACTCAAGGTAGAGTTCACTCATCTCTTTTGCGCCGCCGTTGCTGAGAATATATTCTTTGTATCCTTTCGCTTTTGTTTTATTAAACCCCTCTTTTTCGTCAAGACAGGCAAAGAAGGCATCGGCACTGAGCACTTCAGCCCACTTGTAGGAGTAGTATCCTGCTGCATACCCGCCTGCAAAAATGTGGGCAAAGCCGTGCTGGAAGCGGTCATAGCTTGGTGGCTTGAGCAGTGATGTTTTTTCTCGTATACGGTCAAGCAGTGCCTGCACCTCTTCACCCTGATAAAGTTTTTGATGCAGGATGAAATCAAAGAGAGAGAATTCCACTTGACGCAGAATGCCAAGGGCTGCCTGGAAGTTTTTGGTCTCTTTGATCTTTCGCATCAGTGTTTCGGGAATTGCTTCCTCGTTTTCGTAGTGAAAACCAAAACGCTTCAAAATAGCTGTTTCATAAGCAAAATTCTCCAGAAACTGTGAAGGGAACTCCACCACATCCCATGCTACACCGTTGATGCCGCTTACAGAACGCTCTTCACACTTCCCAAAGAGGTGGTGGATGGCGTGACCCATTTCATGAAAGAGGGTAACGACATCATCGTGCCGCAGCAGGGAAGGGGTGGTATCCGTTTCAGGAGCGAAGTTGCAGACGACAAATGCCGAAGCAAGGTGCGTATTGCCTTTTTGGTCGACAAAGTGTGTCTCCCAGTCGTGCATCCAGGCACCGCCGCGCTTCTCTTTGCGTGCTTCAAGGTCAAAGTAGATGCGCCCTGAAAGTTCATCATTTTCATAGATGTTAAATGTCTTTACACAGTCGTGCCACACGGGAACATTGACTGCTTCAAAGCGTACGCCAAAGAGTTCTGAGACGATATCGAGCATTCCTGTGAGCACCTTTTCCTGCTCAAAGTAGGGTTTAGTCATCGTATCGTCAAAGTCGAATTTCGCCTTTTTGAGCTTTTCAGAGTAATAGGCAAGATCATAGCGTGCGAAATCCTCAATGCCGTCAACTTTTTTGGCAAAGGCAATGAGTTCATTGAGTTCCTCCTTTGCCTGCGGCAGTGCCGTATCGGCAAGGGTATTGAGAAAATTGAGTACCTCCTCTTCACTGGATGCGTCTCTGGTCTCAAGTGCGTACTGGGCATAATTGTCGAAACCGAGAATATGTGCTTTATCCTGCTTAAGTGCGAGGATACGGTCGATTACTTCCGCATTTTCCGGCGCGCGGGTACTGTAGGCTTTAGCGAGTTCTTTTCTGTAATCCCGGTTAGGGCCATAGGTCATGTAAGCAAGGTAGCTTGGAATCTGCAGGGTAAACCTGTAGACGATTTTGCCGTCAACTTCCGTTTTTGCTGCTTCGATGTCGTGCGGGGGCATTCCTTTTACATCTTTTTCATCTTCAATGATGAGTTCATAGGCATTTGTGGCATTGAGCAGATTTTGCGAAAAGGCGTTGGAGAGTTCGGAGAGTTCAAGGCTGATGGCTTCAAGACGCTTTTTTTTCTCTTCGGGCAGGTCGATACCGGAGAGTTTGAAATCACGTACATCGTTGGCGATAACCTTCTGCTGCTGTGTGGTCTCTCCCTTTAGCTTTTCTATCTTTTCAAAAAGCGGAACATTCTGTGCCATTTCGGAGCCAAACTTGCTTAGCAGCGGCAGTGAAGCTTCATACGCCTGCTGGGTTGCTTCGGAGTTCATCACCGAATTGAGGTGCGAAAGCGGTGTGAAAAAACATTCAAGCGTTTCATCCATATCCTGTAGCGGCTTGAGGACGCTTTGATAGCTATGGGCATCACTCTTTACTATGGCATCTATCTGTGTACGCTGCTTATCAAGAAGCGCTTCAAGGCGCTCTGGAAAGGTTGCAAGGTTATCTATTTGAAAAGGTTGAAACATCGCTCTGTATCCATTCTGTTTAATTTTGGGCAATTGTAGCACATTGGCTGTTAAGAGTGTTAACAAAGTTTAGATAAAATAGTGACAATATATAACGCAAGGATAGAATAGTATGAAAGTCTTACTTATTAAAGATGTCAAAACACTTGGAAAAGCCGGAGAAATCAAAGAGGTCAAAGATGGTTACGGACAGAACTTTCTCATTAACAAAGGGCTTGCCAAACTGGCCACACCCGATGTGGTAGCACAGTGGCAGGAGGAGCAGGCACGTAAAGAGGCGGAGCTCAAAGCGGAACTTGAGCGTCTGGAGAAAGAGAAAAAGGTGCTTGAAGGTGCAACGGTACGTATTGAAAAACAGGCAGCTCCTGTCGGTATCAAAGGTTCTGTGGGCAATGCTGATATCGCTGCAGCAATCAAAGAGCAGCTTGGCATCGAAGTGGACAAGAAACAGATTAATCTTAAAAAGGCAATTAAGTCGACAGGTATTCATAGTATTGATATCAAGCTTGGACACGGTATTCACGCCGATACGAAAGTAGAAGTGGTCGGTGTCTGATGTTCGAAGCGACTACGATACTCGGATACAAAGCGGACGGCAAAGCGGTCATAGGCGGAGATGGGCAGGTTACTTTCGGTGATACAGTACTCAAAAGCAATGCCACAAAGATACGCACACTCTATAACGGTGAAATTCTCGGTGGATTTGCCGGTTCTACGGCAGATGCGTTTAACCTTTTCGATATGTTCGAGGGATTTTTGAATGAAAAGAAAGGGGATCTCTTCAAATCGGTCATTGCCTTCTCAAAGGCATGGCGCAAAGACAAGCATCTGCGTCAGCTTGAAGCGATGATGATCGTGCTGAACCGTGAGCATATCTTTATCCTCTCAGGAACGGGAGATGTGGTTGAGCCGCAGGATGGAAAGATCGCCGCGATCGGAAGCGGGGGGAACTATGCGATCTCTGCTGCACGGGCGTTGGACAAGCATGCCGATCTTGAGCCGCGTAAGTTGGTGGAGGAGTCTTTGCAGATTGCGGGTGAGCTGTGTATTTATACGAATACGAATATCAAGATTTTGGAATTGTAGGTTTGTATTGATGGTTGTTCATTTCTTTTTTCTTTGTAGCAGTACAAAGAAAAAGAGAAACGAACCAAAGAAAAAAGAAAAACTGAAGGGCTGACGCGTTGTCAAAAAACTACCTTTGCTAAATGTACGGGAGGGACAATCATCAAGCCTTATGGAAATTGAGAAAGTGTATGAGGAGATAATAGTTGGATAATTTGACACCAAAAGAGATTGTCGGACATCTGGACAAGTATGTGATTGGGCAGGATGATGCCAAGCGGACAATTGCCGTAGCACTGCGTAACCGTTATAGACGGATGCAACTGAGTGAAGAGATGCAGCAGGATGTTACGCCTAAGAATATTCTGATGATTGGAAGTACCGGTGTGGGGAAGACGGAAATTGCCAGACGACTGGCGAAGATGATGAACCTGCCCTTTATTAAAGTTGAAGCCAGTAAATATACCGAAGTGGGATTTGTCGGGCGTGATGTGGAGTCGATGATACGTGATCTTGCCGCTACTTCACTTGCATTGGTACGTGAAGAAGAGAATGAGAAGAACCGGGAGAAGATTGCCAACTACATCGAGAACAAGATCATTGAAAAGCTGCTGCCGCCGCTTCCAAAGGGTGCGAGTGAGCAGAAGCAAAAAGAGTATGATACCTCCTTTGCAAAGATGCAGGAGAAGTTCGCGCGCGGTGAGCTTGATCATCTGATGGTCAAGGTCAATATGCCGAACAGAGCCGAATTGCCTGAAGACGGACTGCCGCCGCAGATGATCCAGGTACAGGAGTCGATTGTCAAGGTGCTTGGTGGTTTTGGCAAGAAAGGGCCTGAAAAAGAGGTGAGTGTTGCTGAAGCGAAGAAGATTCTCGAGCAGGAAGCGAGTGAAGTGCTGCTTGACGAGGAAAAACTCAAAGAGTTAGCACGTGAAAAGGTGGAGAAGGGCGGTATTGTCTTTCTTGATGAGGTGGACAAGATTGCTGTTTCCTCCAATTCACAGAGCAGACAAGATCCCAGTAAAGAGGGGGTTCAAAGGGACTTGCTGCCTATCGTAGAGGGTTCAGCAGTGAGTACGAAGCTGGGGGTTGTCAATACTGATCACATTCTTTTTATTGCCGCAGGTGCATTCCACTTGAGCAAACCGAGTGACCTGATTCCGGAACTTCAGGGGCGTTTTCCGCTGCGTGTAGAGCTTGAAAGCCTCAACGAAGAGACCCTCTACCGCATTTTGACGGAGCCCAAGCATTCGCTTGTCAAGCAGTATCAGGCATTGCTTGCAGTAGAAAATGTAACGCTTGTGTTTGAAGAGGAGGCACTGCGTGCCATTGCACATTATTCATTGCTTGCAAACGAAAAGACGGAAGACATCGGTGCCAGACGATTGCATACAGTAATGGAGAAGTTACTTGAAGAGATAAGCTTTGAAGCTGATATGCACAGTGGTGAAACCGTGACTATCACGAAAGCTATGGTTGACAAAAAGGTCGGCAATGTCGTTGAAGATGAGGATATGACCCGCTATATATTATAGTGACAGTTGAGAGTGATAGAATAAAAGTAATGGAGTCAAATGTTTAACGAAGGAAAAGAAAATACCAAGGCGGGATTTGTTGCAGTGGTTGGACGTCCCAATGCGGGAAAGAGTACGCTGCTGAACCATCTGGTGGGTGAAAAACTGGCAATGGTTTCAAAAAAAGCGCAGGCAACGCGTAAGCGTATGAATATCATTGTCATGCACAAGAATGCACAGATCATTTTTGTCGATACGCCAGGTATTCATGAGAAAGAGCGGTTGCTGAATCAGTTTATGCTTGATGAAGCACTCAAGGCAATGGGAGACAGTGATCTGATCTTGTTTTTGGCACCGGTAACGGACAAGGTCAAGGAGTATGAGAAGTTTTTGGCTCTGACGGAGGCGAAAGGTGTAAAGCATATTGTTGTGCTTACAAAAATAGATCATGCAAAACAGGGAGACATTCTCAAAAAGCTTGCTGAATATCAGAAGTATCAGGATAAATTTGAAGCGATTATTCCCTTTTCTGTCAATAAAAAAGTCGGCAAGGAACAGCTGCTTGATGAAATTGCCAAGCATTTGCCGGATTCACCTTGGCTTTTTGATCCTGAAATACTTACAACAGATAATATCAGGGATATCTACAAAGAACTCATTCGTGAAGCAATCTTTGAGAATATGAGTGACGAGATTCCCTACGAGAGTGATGTCCTTATCGAAAAGATTTACGAAGAAGATCATATAGACCATGTCTATGCAACGATTGTTGTTGAAAAAGAGACACAGAAGGGAATGATCGTTGGGCAAAAAGGCTCAGGTATCAAACGCATTGGAAAGAGTGCCAGAGAACTCATGGAAAAATTTGCAGGTAAAAAGATATTTTTAGATCTGCATGTTTCTGTCAAAAAAGGATGGAGCAAGAATAAAGATTCACTTGAAGAGTTTGGATATATTGTCTAAATGCCTGTGATAATGACCTGTTTTTTACATAAGCAACTCATTTAAAATAGTTTTTAATAAAAATTAGTTATATTATTTTGTTTTTTTAAGCTTATGTAAGAATCTTTTAATATTATAACATATATAATTGGTCAATAAACAAGGAAGTTTAATAT
>WGDG01000192.1 GCA_015493425.1 Sulfurovum sp. | reverse complement strand
TTCATGATGTTACGTATTTTTTCGCCGCCGAAAATACGGAGCAGATCATCGTCGAGGCTGAGGAAGAACTGGCTTTCGCCCGGATCACCCTGACGCCCGGAACGTCCGCGGAGCTGGTTATCGATACGGCGTGATTCATGTCTTTCGGTACCAAGGATCGCAAGACCGCCAAGTTTTCTTACTTCATCGTCAATTTTGATATCGACCCCGCGCCCCGCCATATTGGTTGCAACGGTGACGGCACCTTTCTGTCCGGCATTTTTAATAATCTCTGCTTCCTGAAAGTGGTTTTTGGCGTTGAGGACATTGTGCGGGATCTTCTCTTGTTTGAGACGTTCGTGGATCATTTCCGACTTTTCGATGGAAGCAGTACCGATGAGAACAGGTTGGCCTTTGTCATGGTACTCTTTGACCTTTCGTACGACAGCATCGAGCTTTTCACGTTCGGTATTATAGATAAGGTCATTATTGTCGATACGACGGACAGGTACATTGGTAGGAATGGAGATGACCTCCAGTCCGTATATCTGTGCGAATTCTGTGGCTTCGGTCTGTGCTGTACCTGTCATACCGGCAAGTTTGTCATATAGACGGAAATAGTTCTGGTACGTGATCTCGGCAAGCGTCTGTGACTCTTCCTGTATCTCTACGCCCTCTTTGGCTTCGAGTGCCTGGTGGAGTCCTTCAGAGTAGCGCCGTCCTTCACTGAGACGTCCGGTAAACTCATCGACAATGATGACTTCGCCGTCCTGTACGACATAGTTGACATCTTTTTCAAAGAGGTGGTGTGCTTTGAGTGCCTGATCAAGATGGTGTGCCAAAATGGCGTTTTCAAGTGAATAGAGGTTGTCGACCTCGAAGAGATCCTGTGCTTTTTGCAGTCCCTGTTCTGTCATGACAATGGTACGGTTTTTTTCATCGACTACAAAATCGCCGGTCATCTTTTTGTCTTCACCCGGCTTGGCAGGAAGTTCTTTGCCTCTTTCCATTTTTTTGGCAATTTCATTCGCTCTGGCATAGTGGTTGTGGTCACGCTGTGTGGGACCTGAAATGATCAGCGGTGTTCTTGCCTCATCGATAAGAATGGAGTCAACTTCATCGACAATAGCATAGTTGTGCTCACGCTGTACCTTCTCTTCGGCACGCACTTTCATGTTGTCGCGCAGGTAGTCAAAGCCGTATTCATTGTTGGTACCGTAGGTGATATCGGCATCATACTGTGCTTTTCTCTCAAATTCGTCTTGAATATCAGCTGTAATACATCCGACGCTATAGCCAAGGAATTTGTAGAGTTGCCCCATCTCTTCGGAGTCACGCTTGGCAAGGTAATCGTTAACGGTAACAACGTGTACGCCCTTGCCAGTCATTGCATTGAGTACAACGGCAAGGGTAGCCACGAGGGTTTTACCTTCACCGGTTTTCATTTCGGCAATGTTTCCGTCATGCAGTACCATTCCCCCGACCATCTGGACATCGTAATGGCGCATACCAAGGACACGCTGGCTTGCCTCTCTGGTAATGGCGAAGGAGTCGTAGAGTACGTCGTCGAGCGTTTTTTCACCGCTGTTGACTGCCTCTTTGAGCGTATTGAAAGCCTCTTTGAGTGCGTCATCATCCATCGCTTTGTACTTGCTTTCAAGTGCGTTGATCTGTTCGACTCTTTTGAGATATTTTTTGACGATTCTGTCGTTTTGGGTACCAAAAACCTTGAGTAGACTTTTTATCATGGTTGTCTTGCCTTGCGTAATATTGGAGTGGGCTATTTTATCCAAAAAGTGATTAATAGTCCGTTATCCACAACAGCTTCACAATTTGGCGGTAGAGTAGTATTGTAAACTCAATCCTTTTCAAGTGGCTTTAGGATATATTTGCATCAATGAAAGAAGGTAAAAAATGAAAACATTATGGATGTTATTACTTTGTTTTGGAGCGCTCTTTGCATCGGAAATCACACTTCCGGAACACTTTACTGCCGATTTTGTGCAGACGGTGACCAATCCGAAGAACAGGGTCATCACCTACAAAGGAAACGTCGCTTTCAGTAAAGAAAATCTGCTGAAGTGGTCTTATCGTTCTCCGACAAAAAAAGAGGTGTGTACCGACGGGAAGGAAGTGTTAGTCGTCGATCATGATCTTGAGCAGGTATCCGCATATCGTATTGGAAAAATATTTGACCTTGCCGAAATTTTAAACAAGGCGAAACCTTACAAAAAAAATATTTATATCACGGAATATGAAGGAAAGCGCTATACTATTAAAGTAGATGAGAACGGAAGACTCCAGAGTGTTGCCTACTATGACGATCTGGACAACAAAGTACAGATTCTTTTTCAAAAGATGCGTTACGGTAAAGGAAAACTGCCTGCATCGCGTATGAAATGTAATTATCCGGCAACGTATGATTTTATAAGGGGGTAAAATGAGTGAATTGATCAGCAGAGTGCAGAGTGACCCTGTACTGATGATAAGTGCTGCCATCGGCGTGGTTATTCTGCTCTTTGTAGTGCTTGTGGTAGTGGTTGCAAGTATGCGTGTTAAAACCTACAAAGACCGCTATATTGATGTTAAAGTTGACAATGAAGCCAAAGAGAAGCGCATCGTGACACTGGAAGAGGAAATGAAAGCTTTGCAAATTAAGAATGCGCAGAACGAACAGGAGCTTCAACAGTTTGATGATACCAAAAAGCGTCTTGCCAAGACAGCCGAAGTATTGGAAAAAACACAAAAAGAGTTTGCCGCGCTTCAGACACTCCAGGGACGGACACAAACAGAACTCGATCAGCTCAGAGAACAGTATGAAGCACTCAAAGGTGCCCATAGTGCCTTGAATGAGAGGATGGAGACGCTTCATGAAGAAAACAGTAAATTAAGGGTTAACAATGCACGTCTTCTTATGAAACTGGAAACTGAAGAGCGTTTCAGCTCACAGATACAGCAGCGAAAAAAGCAACAAACCAATCAAAAAGGAGAAAATGAATGAGTAATGTAACGATCTGGCACAACCCCCGATGCAGCAAATCACGCAATGCGGCAAAATTGCTTGAAGAGAAAGGTATCGAGGCGGAAGTGGTAAAATACCTTGACACCCCGCCAACCAAAGAGGAGATCAAAGAGGTACTGAAGATGCTGGGTATCTCCGCACATGAACTCATGCGTACTAAAGAAGCGATCTACAAAGAACTTGGGCTTAAAGATGTGGAAGATGAAGAGAGACTCATTGAAGCGATGGCGGAGCATCCGAAGCTCATCGAACGTCCCATTGTCATCAAAGACGGCAAAGCAGCGATCGGCAGACCGATTGAGAAGGTGATCGAACTGTTAGATGAAAATTAGAAATTAGGACGGATAGGGTGCGTAATCACGCACCATTAATTTTTAATTCTCTTTCCCGTTTCCATAATTCGCATACAGATACTCCACTACTTCATCTATATCTTTATTTTTAATAGGTGCCTGAAAGACAGTGATCATTTTGATGACTTTTTTACGCCAGAACTTTTTTGACTGTGCTCCCTGATTAAGGACATATCCCCAGGAGTGGCACATGTTGCACTTTCCTTTGGTGGAGTACATCCCTTTCCCCTGTTTCATTGGAAATGCCATATAGGGCATTTTGATGCCTTTTTGAACCTCGACCTTTTTCTCTTCCGCATTCACTGATATAAAAAGTATTGCCGTCATCAGGGCAAGCACTGTTACTTTTTTCATGATACCACCTCCACCGTTACTTCATCGATGCCGTTGTATTTGTAGCCGCCGCGGTTCCAGTTGACATCTTTGGCAAAAGGCTGGATTTCACCTTTGGTGTTTGTTGCCCGTGTCATGATTGTAAGCTCCCCTGTCTGGGCGGGTTTGAGTGTGTGTCTAAAGCTGCGGTAGGCATATGGTCCCTGTATGCCGTCATCGAGTGTTGCCTTTTGCCAATTGGTACCCCCGTCTGTGGAGATTTCGACTTTGGCAATGCCGTGTCCACCGTCGAAAGCGACACCGCGGACAATGAGTTTGGCTCCTTGTTTGACCCTGGTACCGCTTGTAGGGTAGCCGATGAGAGAGTTGACGTTCATCTCTTCGATAGGCTTGGTCTTTGCTGCAAGGTTGTCCGGTGTTTCACACTCACATGCGTTGTCCGGTACGCGGTAGGCATGATCCATGAAGTGCAGCTTCGGCTTAGTGTCGGTAACGGTGATGTTGGAAAGCATTTTCACCCAGCTGTCAGAATAGAATCCCGGCAGAATGAGGCGTACGGGAAAGCCGTTGAGGTAGGGGAGTGCTTCACCGTTCATCTCGTAGGCGATGATGATCGTGTCATGCAGTTTGTCAAGTTCAAGTGCACGCACAAAGCCGTCTGTTTTGGTGTAAACAGGTTTTTCAAGGCCGTGGAATTTGATCCAGCTTGCGTTTTTCCCGAGGCCGGCTTTGGCCAGTACATCTTTGAGACGCGCACCTTTCCATTTGGCACATCCCATTGCACCCGGTCCCCACTGGATGCCGCCGGGGGTCGGATGAAAGGCGCTTCTGCTGTTGCCACCGCATTGAAGCACAGAGGTGATCTCTACCGGTTCGAAGTCGCGTTTGAGGGAGTCAACGCTGATCTTGAGAGGTTTTTCGACCTCTCCGTCGATTTTGATGGAGAAGTAGTGCGAGTTGATGTAGGTGGGGATCATCGGCATGTGCCATCGGACGAAAAAGAGATCGTTAGGGGTAATGGGATTTGCAAAGATTTCACGGGGTGTTTCCAGCAGCGGCGGCCGGTCGGAGTAGGTAATGAGTGGACGCTTTTGTGGGAACGCGATGTCGGCAACCTTACGGTTGTCAATAGGGTGTGTCGTCGTGTCGGCATCGGCAGCGGTACTGCCCACGGAGGCACTGCCTGCGATGAGAGCAGCGTGTTTGAAGAAATCTCGTCTTAGCATAGTGCGGTATTCCTTTGGAAAAAAATTTGACGATTATACTTAAAAGTTTATTCGATATGGTTTGAAGACACTTTCAGAAGATTTGGGTAAAATCGCAACCATATTACAGCACGAAGGAAACAAACGATGCTCTCTACAGTAAATTTAACACAGCGTTACGGAAAGCGCGTGCTTTTCGACAAGATCAACCAGACTCTCGATGTGGGTAAACGCTACGGTCTCATTGGTGCCAACGGGGCGGGAAAATCGACCTTTATGAAGATTCTTGCCGGAGAGATTGAACCAAGCGAAGGGGAAGTACAGCTTCAACCCGGACTCAAACTGGGAATGCTCAGCCAAAACCAGTATGCCTTTGAGGATTTTACACTCAAAGATGCCGTACTCTATGGCAACAAAAAGCTCTACGATGCCCAAAAAGAGAAAGAGAAGCTCTACATGGAGGGTGACTTTGAAAGCGATGAGGTTAACAACCGTCTGGCTGAGCTGGAGATGATCTGCGCGGATGAAGACCCCACCTATGAGAGTGATGTCAAGATCGAAAAACTGCTGACCACACTGGGGTTCCCGGTAGAGCAGCACAATGACCTGATGAGTTCACTTACCGGCGGAGACAAGTTCAAGATTTTGCTCGCACAGGTACTCTTCCTCAAACCCGATGTATTATTACTGGACGAGCCTACCAACAACCTGGACATGGAGACCATCGCATGGCTGGAAGAGGAACTCAAACGTCATGAAGGAACACTGCTGGTCATTTCACACGACAGACATTTCCTCAATGGTGTGGTAACCCATATTCTCGACCTTGATTTTCAGACCATTCGTGAGTTCACCGGAAACTATGACGAGTGGTACATTGCAGCCAACCTGATGGCAAAGCAGGCAGAAGCGGACAGAAGCAAGGCGCTTAAAGAGAAAGAGGAGCTTGAGAAGTTTATTGCCCGTTTCTCCGCGAATGCTTCCAAAGCCAAACAGGCGACCTCCCGACAGAAACAGCTCGATAAACTTGATGTGGGAGAGATAAAGCTCTCCTCAAGACGCGACCCATCCATTATGTTCCGCCCGCACAGAGAGATCGGGAACGAGGTACTGGAGGTCAATGACCTGTCCAAGAGCTATGGCGATGAGAAGGTATTTGAACATATTTCGTTTAAAGTTAACAAAGGTGACAAGATAGCCCTTATTGGTACCAATGGTGTGGGAAAAACAACACTGCTCGAAATCTTGATGGGCAATCTGGAACCTGACAGCGGCAGCTACAATTGGGGACAGACTATCACGACGAGTTATTTTCCGCAAAATACGACAGACATCGTTACGGGTGATGTGGAACTGCCGCAGTGGATACAGGGGTTTGATGCCAAGTGGCATATTGACGACATCAGAAAGACACTCGGTCGTATGCTCTTTAGCGGTGAGGAACAGAAAAAGAAAGTAGATGCCTGTTCCGGAGGTGAAAAACACCGTGTCATGATGAGCAAGATGATGATGGACTCCGCCAACTTCCTTGTAATGGATGAGCCGAATAACCACCTTGACCTTGAAGCGATCGTTTCCCTGGGTGAAGCACTGCACCGCTATGAAGGTGGCGCTATTGTCGTTTCCCATGACCGTGAACTCATCGATGCCTTTGCCAACCGTATTATCAAACTTAATGAAGATGGTACGATGATCGATTTTGAAGGCAATTACGAAGAGTTTGTGGAGAAGTACGGGAGGCATTGAAACAGGCCATAGCCTGTTTCGGTGTTCAGTATGTAGAAGTTTCCTGAACGTTGAATACTCTGATGCTAAGCATCAGTTGATATTGGTATAGACGTTTTGTACGTCATCATCCTCTTCGAGTTTGTCAATAAGGGCTTCAACCTCTTCAAGCTGCTCTTCGTTCAGTTCAACCGGTGTATTGGCAATGTACTCCAGTGTTGACTTTTTCGGCTCGATGCCGCGTTCTTCAAAGGCTTTACTGAGATCACCAAAGGCGGTATAGTCACCGTAAATTCTTAAAATGGGCTTGTCTTCGCCGTTTTCCTGAGGCTCAACATCTTCTTCAATTTCCTCCAGTCCGTAATCGATCAGATCCAGTTCCAGCTCTTCAACATCCATATCTTCGGTTTTGTCAATAACAAAAACCGCTTTTCGGGTAAACATGAAATTGAGTGACCCTGAAGTAAGCATCTCTGCATGGTTACGGTTGAGAATTGCTTTGACATTGGCGACGGTACGGGTACCGTTGTCTGTCGCACACTCGACGATCATCTGTACGCCGTAGGGCGCTTTCACATCATAGGTGATTTCTTTGATATCGGCTGCATCTTTGTTGAAAGCTCGTTTGATCGCCGCTTCGATGTTGTCTTTTGGCATATTCTGCGCTTTGGCATTGAGAATGGCCGTACGCAGTTTGGCATTCATCTCCGGGTCAGGGGATCCTCCCTCTTTGGCTGCCATAGTAATGACTTTTCCCAGTTTTGGGAACAGGCGGGACATGGTGCCCCATCGTTTCATTTTTGCCGCTTTGCGGTATTCGAACGCTCTACCCATCGGTTGTATCCTTTTGTCAATGATTGGGCGTATTATACTCCTAAATAGTTTAACCCGAAATATGCAGTATACTATTTAAGGATTGGCTGATACTATTTGGTTATGAAACTGAACGAATTAAAACTCACCAACCCCTATCTGTCCCTGCCGCAAGAGTGCCATGATCCGGTAACGCCTACACCTCTGAAAGGCCCTTTTCTCATTCATGCCAACGAACCGTTTGCAGAAGAGCTGGGAATTGACAAAGAAGAGCTTCATACCGGGCGTTTTGTCGAATTTGTTAACGGAAGCTGGCACCCGGAGGGGAGTAATCCGTTCGCCATGTGCTATGCAGGGCATCAGTTTGGCCATTACGTTCCACAGCTTGGTGACGGACGTGCTGTGAACATTGGTACGCTTAACGGATGGCATTTTCAGCTTAAAGGTGCAGGGGTTACAAAATATTCACGTTCAGGTGACGGAAGAGCGGTACTGCGCTCTTCCATACGCGAGTACCTGATGAGTGAGGCGATGCATGGGTTGCACATAGAGACGACACGTGCACTGGCTATGATTGGCTCGAACCATTCGGTGTACCGTCAGGAGTGGGAAAAGGGTGCCATTGTGTTGCGCTTAAGTCCAAGCTGGGTGCGTTTTGGTACCTTTGAATATTTCGCACATAAAAAACATTTTGACGAGCTTAAAGCGTTGACCGAGTATGCTATTGCAGAGAGCTATCCGCATCTCATTGGGCAGAATGACCGTTACATCCGTTTTTTTGAAGCGGTGGTGGCATGCACGGCAAAACTGATTGCCAAATGGCAGGCGGTAGGCTTTAACCACGGAGTGATGAATACGGACAATATGTCCATTGCAGGTCTTACCATCGACTACGGTCCTTATGCTTTTTTGGATGTCTATGACCACAATAACATTTGCAACCATTCCGATGCCTATGGACGTTACAGCTTCGGTAATCAGCCTGATGTTGCCGAGTGGAATCTGCGTGCATTGATGACAGCACTCTCACCATTGCTCGATATCCACACAATGGAAGAAATTTTAAGTGGGTATCGTACGCTTTACCGCACCGCATATTTGGACGAGATGCGGCAAAAGCTGGGGCTTGATACAGCAGAGAAAGGGGATATGGTATTTGTAAAACACCTGCTGGGTGTGCTGCAGGCATTGCAGGTAGATTATACCCTCTTTTTCAGAGCTCTCAGCCGTTACGACGGTGAGCACAAAGCGCTGCTTTCACTCGGACTTTACCATGCACCGATGCAAGAGTGGCTTGAGAGCTACGACAGGCGACTGGAACATAATAAAAGCAGCACAACAGAGCGTCATGAGAAAATGCTGCAAACCAATCCAAAATATGTACTGAAGAACTATATGCTTCAGGAAGCCATTGATGCAGCTGAAAAAGGGGAGTATACACGGATAGACGATCTTTTTCAAATTGCACGAAATCCCTTTGCAGAACATCCGAAATTTGAATGCTGGGCAGGGCATACGCCCGAAGAACACCGTAACACGAAGCTTAGTTGCAGCTCATGAGCCTCGTTTAAGCGTGGAGCCATTATAATGAGAAAAGATTCTATTTTAGGAGGCAATCATGTACCGTTTACAATGTTTTGATACGCAACCGGTTTCTGAGCTTGAAAGTGAATTACGCCACTTTTTCAGCCGTCTACACAGCATCAAGCGTCAATTACAGCAGGCTCAGACACGTGAGAGGCTCAACCGTATTCAGCGTGCACGCTGCCGACAGAACCTGCTTGACCTTGAAAAAGTAGAGCGTGATTTTTATGCATTGGGGCATCAGGAAGATATCCGCCATCTTTACCGTAAAGT
>WGDG01000191.1 GCA_015493425.1 Sulfurovum sp. | reverse complement strand
GGTATAGTCACTGTTCCCGGTAATACCTGTGGCTTCGTCTATGCCGTCATTGTTACAGTCTACATTGTACCCGTTACCGCTTGTCCGGGTAATGGGAATGGTAAATTCATTATTGTTGGATACACCGGGGTTGTCTGTTTTAACGGTAATGACATAGTCATCCGCGGGAGCGGCGAAGAGTACAGTGGTACTGCAAAATATTAAAACGTATGCAATTTTGTGTTTCATCATGTGCTCCCTGCTTCCTTTCATCTATAGTGTTACAGTTACCTTCGCGATTTCTGATTACCACCTGTAATGCTGCCTTATTTAACTATAGTATAGCATAAATCGGTAAGTTGTAACAATAAAGAATGGTACCCTGTATATAAACATTGCAAGTTTTCTATTGAGAGATTTTGGTACAATATTTGCATGATTCAAAAAGAGGTAAACAGATGACGACAAGAGAAGGCATTTTACAGCTACAACGGCAAATGAATGAAGCCGTTATTGGGCAGGAGCATGTGGTCGAGCGTTTTATTATCGGACTTTTGGCTGACGGTAATTTACTGGTTGAAGGACTGCCCGGGCTTGCAAAAACCCGTATGGTGCGTTCGATGGCGGACAATATTGAAGCGAAGTTTTCCCGTATTCAGTTTACGCCGGATCTTTCTCCTGCCGACATTTTGGGAGAGGAGAGGATTTTTGAAGAGGACGGTAAACGTGTAGCAGCATTCCACAAGGGTCCAATATTTGGAAATATTATTTTGGCTGACGAGATCAACCGTGCCCCGGCAAAGGTGCAGTCCGCCATGCTTGAAGCGATGGAGGAGAAACAGGTGACGGTTGCGGGACGCACCGTCAAACTGCCTGAACTTTTTATTGTCCTTGCTACGCAAAATCCTATTGAACAGCAGGGTACTTACCCCCTTTCGGAAGCACAGAAAGACCGTTTTTTAATGCATGTCGAGATAGGTTATGTCGATATGGAGTCAGAGTTCAAAATGCTCAAACTGCTGCAGGAGGAGCGCTATCTTCCCAAACATATTGAAAAACGTCTTTCCCAGGCACTGATTTTTGAAGCCCAGAAGGAAGTTGCGAAAGTAACGATCGATGATGCTTTGGGGCATTATCTTGTCGAATTGGTTTTTGCTACACGCTATCCTGTACGTTACAGTAAGCAGCTTGGTGTCATGATCGATGTCGGGGTAAGCCCGCGGGGTTCCATCGCTTTGCAGAAGTGTGCGCAGGCGTATGCATGGCTCAAAGGAAGAGATCACGTCCAGATCGATGATATTCGGGAGATGATTCACGATGTTTTCCGCCACCGTCTGATGATCAGTGAACATGCCGAATTAAATGAACGGACGGTTGACGATGTTGTGGATATTATTTTGGAACAGGTGCCTCTTCCCAAAGGATATGAACCGGATGAACGTGAAAAAATGATCGATAGAGCGAGGGCATAATGGAAAATTTTACCATTGAACTTAAACCTGATACAGTTGATAATCTGCAGGCTTTTTCCGAACTGTTGAATAAAGATATCAATACAATGCTTGAAGAAGCGCTGCAGCGCTATTTTGAAGAGGAACAGCAAAAACTGATAGAAAAGGGTATTGAAGAAGATGCCTCTATGACCAATCTGGACTATGATGAGTTTTGGGACGGGTTGGATATTGGGTAATGGTTGATACACCCTTCTTTTCAAATATCTTAAATGAAGAAGTACAGGAGGCAGTTCTCCTTACACAAGGACAGATAGGACCCATTTACAGGCTTGATACTGAAAAAAACCGTTATCTTCTGAAAACTGCAGCACCTTCTGACAGACTTGAAATCGAGGCAAAGATGCTTTTAGATATTAAAAAATATGGAATCAGGGTACCACAGGTTATCGATGTTTCTGAAACACATCTTCTGATGGAGTATATCGAAGAAGAGAATGTATGTGTGTCCATACAGGAGACAATGGCAGCAGAAATCCTTTTAAAACTGCATGCTGTCGGTAATAATGCACATATGTACGGGTATTGGTACGATACGACTATCGGTGCCTTTGAGCAGAAAAATGAGCAGACGCAATACCACTGGGCACTTTTTTTTGCCCAGATGCGGCTAATGCCTATGGCCAAACGCTGTTATGAAGAGGGGCTGCTGCCAAAGCTGCAGTTGGCACGCATAGAGATGCTTTGCAGTAAACTTTATACGCGTATTGATATGCGGAAGATTGTCCCTTCACTGATACACGGAGACCTGTGGAGCGGTAACATACTATTTAATATGAATGGTGCGGTTCTGATTGATCCGGCACTCTATTTTGCCGACAGGGAAGTAGAACTTGCCTTTATTTTAATGTTCAATACATTTGGAAAGAAGTTTTGGGAACACTACATGCAGGAGTATCCTTTGAGTGATGATTTCTATGAGACCAAGGTACCGCTCTATCAGCTTTACTATTATTTGGTACATATGGCAATTTACGGTGAAAGCTACCTTCCCGGAACCATCAACTGTCTTGATAGGCTGAAGGTATAGATGTGGCGTTTAACAAAATATGGGGCAGATCAAAAAAGATCTTGAAGGAGATAGCGCTTCTTCTTTTAATTATTTTTATATTTTCAAATATTATTAATTGGCTGCGTGCACCGAAGCTGGAGAGCAATACGCTTACGCTCAAAGAAGCGAAGCAGACAAACGGTGCGTTGTGGCATTATGAAAAAGGCAAGCCTTTGATACTGCATTTTTGGGGAACATGGTGCCCCGTCTGCCGTGCAGAAGCACCGAACATCGATGCTGTTTCCAGACAATACAATGTGGTGACCATTGCCGTGAATTCCGGTGATAACGCTTCAATAAAGCATTATCTGCAAAAGCATCATCTTTCGTTTAGGGTTGTTAACGATCCACAGGGAAAACTGGCAGAACGTTTCAACGTAACGGTATTTCCCACGACATTTATTTTTGATGCAAACGGCAGACGCAAGTTTACCGAAGTAGGCTACACGACAACATCTGGCCTGCTTACACGATTGAAATTTGCGTATTAGTTTAACAAAATTTATTGTATTTGGACAGATTTTTGTTACAATACTTCCGATGGACTACCTGTCGGC
>WGDG01000190.1 GCA_015493425.1 Sulfurovum sp. | reverse complement strand
AGAGCTTACAGACGAATGGGGTATAGCCAAGTGGTAAGGCAACTGGTTTTGGTCCAGTCATTCGGGGGTTCGAGTCCCTCTACCCCATCCATTTTGAACCTCGGTTCAAAATACTTTCTTCTGTCGCGGGATAGAGCAGTTCGGTAGCTCGTCGGGCTCATAACCCGAAGGTCGGAGGTTCAAATCCTCCTCCCGCAACCAATCACAACTTTCCATAACAGAAATACTTATCTACTATCTAACTTTATTCTGCCTTTACATTTGCCAATGTCAGTCCAAACAATACATTGACCCCATTCCCTTTTAGTACCTGCTGTGCTTCCTGCAATGTAACGCCTGTAGTAACGATATCATCTACCAGAATAGCATCGATACCCGTTTTACCTGTATAAGCAAAATCGCGTGGATTTTCCAGACGATACTGTAACGGTTTTCCAGAATAGTTCACTTTGTTTCGAGCCCGAAGTACACCATGCAGCACTTTGACATTCGGCATTTTCATGGCATGGGTCAGTTGTGCAACATGCGAATAACCGCTATGAACACTCTCATCGACACCTATAACATAAACTTTCCCCTCATCATGCTCCAAAAATTCCTGCATAAAGGGTTTGAAAAGCATATTGCCAAGCTCACGGTATATACGCCATCCTTCAGGTTTATGTTTTGTTAAGAGCAATGGTTCAAGGGTGCTGTAGTTGTAGAATGAGATCACATCGAGCGTACCGACACGGCGGGTTTGGGGAGCCGGAACAAAAAGGGTCTCCTTGCATGATTGACACAAGATTTGAAAACTCAGTTTACCACAGCTGTAACAACGCACATTTCCCTCTTATCGGTTCAACAGCCACATAATAATGGAAAACAGTATAGAAACCAACAGCATTGAAGTAACAGGAATAAATACAAAGGTGTGTTCACCCTTATAGGTAATATCTCCAGGAAGGTTGCCAAACCAGTCCAGAAGGCCGTACTTGTAGGCAATGCCGGCAACGATCAGTCCAATGCCAAGATAGATCAGCCAATTTCCGTTCATTCATATTTCCTTTCTGTTATGCATTCATTTTCAGTTTTCAAGTGCTTCCTGCGCACCCATTGAAAGTCCTATTTCTGCATCTTCAGGCTCACGTGGATTTACTCTTATGAGAGGTACTCCGAAGTGATGAGCAGTGCACCTGCTTGTTCCAGTTCCTTTTTGGCTTTTTTAAGGGCAACTTCCATATTCATAGAAATGATTATAGCAAAAAAGCATGCATACTTTGTTCTATCTACAGAAAGCCGCTATACTTCCAAAAAAGAGAGGAACAAAATCAATGCTCCCACAAAAAGACGGCAGAAAACGCCAAAATATCAAATACGGTCTCGATGTCGCCGTTGTGCTCAAAGAAGATCAGCCTACAGGCAGGCTCACTTACGGCAAAGTACAAAAGATTCTCACCAATGCTCCAACCCATCCCCACGGCATTAAAGTCCGTCTGAACACGGGTGAGGTGGGACGCGTCAAAGAGATACTGTGAGACTCTTCATTGACGGGGATGCCTTTCCCAACCTGCTCAAACCCATCGTACTAAGAAGTATACAGAGGCTGCAGATACCCACAACGGTCATAGCAAACAAAAGGGTCTCTATCGGTCAGGCTGATGAGATTGAATATGTTGTTGTAGACCAGGGAGCGGATGTGGCTGACCATGAGATTGTCGAATGCTGCCAAAGCGGTGATCTGATCATCACTGCCGATATTCCACTGGCTGACAGAGTCATTGCAAAAGGTGCGCATGCCATAGACCACAGAGGAGAACTCTACACGACAGAAAACATCAAGCAATACCTTGCCATACGCAACCTTATGGAGAGTATCAGAGAGAGTGGTGAGATGACCAAAGGGCCAAAGGCCTTCGGAAATAAAGATGCCCACGCCTTTGCCAACCAGTTTAATGCTTTTTTGGCAAAACACTACCGTATTTAGCGAAACAGTTTCCATTCGTACCCGTAGATATCGGGACGCATTTGAAGCTTGCCGTCATCATCTATCCATGCAGTATGGTATTCAACAAAAACGGGTATCTTCTCATCGAGCGTGATCCAGCGTGTCTTACCCGGCATGTATTCATAGCCCAGCTCCTGCAGCAGATCCATCGGGCGTTCCAGACGGATACAGCCATGCGAATAGGCTCTGCGTGAACGCTTGAAAAGCGATTTTGCCGGTGTGTCATGCATGTAGACATTGAACTTGTTGGGAAAGAGAAACTTTACCAGTCCAAGAGCATTACGGCGACCTGCAGGCTGATAAAGCTTACCGTCACTGCCATAGCGAAGCCCCAGTTTTTGAAGCTGCCTGAGAGACTTGTGCGCATACTCTTTGGCGTAGATCGATGGTGGAACATTCCATGTAGGGTTCTCAACAATGAACTTCATGTTTCGGTTGAAAACAGGGGTACGCATTTTCGGTTTTCCCACAACTGTATTCATATCGAGCACCGGATAGCCGTCACGGTAGAAATACATATGGTATTCAGGAATATTCACCATGACATACGTATCGGGCTTTGGCTGCGTGACACGCTCTATGGTCAGATTCTTTTTGATCTTTTTGATGATAGTGTCAATAGGAGTTTGGAGTGTGCGCTTCGTTTGCGGCCCTATCTCTCCGTCTACAGCAAGACCGTTTCTGCGCTGAAACTCCAGCAGTGCGTCTTCAAAAGCATAATCACGCTCGGGAGTTTCCTCAAGCCCTGCATCGTACAACAGGTTGAACATACGTTTCATACGAATGGTGTCTTCAGCCTCATCTCCCTTGAAACGCGGTATCACATACTGTTCTTTGATTGTGTAAAGATAATCGAGGTATTGCCGAAGTCCTTCATAGCGCTCCGTGTGGGGCAGTTGATCCATGGTAAATTCATAGACTCTGCCTTCACGCTGTGCACGATAGATATGTTTGGAAGGGAAATAGCGGAATGCGCTTCTGTCCCCTCTAAACATACTGAAGTTCAAATTGCCGTTGAGCAGACACTCCGCAAT
>WGDG01000189.1 GCA_015493425.1 Sulfurovum sp. | reverse complement strand
ACCTTTAACACAGGCTTGTTCCCCTCACCTGTCACTTTGACAAGATGATACTTCATGGTATCAAGGTCAATCACCCCGAAGCCCTTTGTCAAAAAGAATCCGACAATATAGGTATGCCCTTCGATCATTGCATCAAAAGGCATCTTACCGACATTGAACTCTTTATAAATTTTAAATTTTGGAAGCCCTTTGCCGGCATTTTCATCTTTGAGCACAGTCACTTTGTCATTGTCCATCTGTGCAAAGATCAGATAGTTTTTATAGATTTTGATACCGACATTCTTCGAACCGGTCACAATCTTGTCGATGGGCTTGAGATCACGGGTCAAAATATCTACCGACTTATCATCATAATTGGCAACAGCGACATAGTTCTTCCCAATGACAAACCCAATGGCAGACTTGGACGTTTTATACTCCGCCTCTTTTTTCTCCGTTTTGGGGTCAAACTTCACCACATATCCGTCACGGCTGATCAGGTAGGCATCATCTCCGGCAAACTTGATAATACCGTGGTTCATGTTGTGCATATGTTCCATATGTCTTTTGGCAAGACCATCCTCGATGACAGCCACCGATTGGCTTTCTCGCTCTACGACAAAATATTTCTCTTTTGCGCTCACTGTACTCGATAGCAATGTGCTTCCAAGCAGCAGTGCTAAAAACAGATGTTTCATAACAATCCTTTGGCAATGTTGTAACCCATTGTACCCCATAAATGCTAATGCGGATGTTGACATATGTCAACCATTAAAACTTTTTCCAGAAACTTCGGCTAAAAAGCAGGAAAACGGTATAAAACTCGAGACGTCCTACAATCATCGCAAAAGAAAGAAGCATCTTGTCCACATTGGAGAAGAACGCATAATTCTCTGCCGGCCCGGTAAGGGCAAAACCAGGGCCGATATTTCCCACCGTTGCCAGAGCTGTCGAAACCGCCGTCATTGCATCGAATCCACGCCCGAAAAGATAGAGTGTCACCAGCATATTGGTAATGATGAAGAGAAAAATAAAACCGGTGGTCGCATTGATGATCTGAGAAGAGGCTCGCTGCCTGTCAATAAAAACACCGATGATCGCATTGGGATGTAAAATTTTATGCATCTGTGTCCCCAGATTCTTGAACAGTACGATATAGCGTATTACTTTGACACCACCCGCAGTCGATCCCGCATTGCCACCGATAAGCATTGCCAGGAAAATGACACTGATGGCAATATGTCCCCATTGTGCATAGTCAAGCGTTGCAAATCCTGTCGTAGTCATCACTGAGGCAATGGTAAAAAAGGAGTGGGTCAATGCATGAAAGGTGTTGTCTTTGTCAACAAATTCGTCTACCCCGCTTAAAGCCAGAGAGAGCAGAATAAATACAGCCATGTACCATATCACCTCTTCACGTTTGTATCCGGTAACACTGCCGGTACTGAAAAGCTTCAGGTGTGCCAGAAAGTTGATACCTGAGAGTATCATAAACACTGTGGTGATCCATATGATCCAACTGGAATGATAGTACCCAAGTGATGCATTCTTCGTGGAAAATCCTCCTGTGGAGATAGTCGAAAAGGCATGGTTGACCGCATCGAACAGACTCATGCCCGCCAGTTTGAGCGCAATGGCATCAAGCACAGTAAACAACACATAAATTCCCCAAAGGCGGATAGCGGTATCTTTGATCTTCGGTGTCATTTTCTCCATTTTGATGCCCGTCGATTCGGCTTTGAAAAGCGCCAATGAACCACTGGGGTTAATAAGCGAGAAGAGCCCTACCCCCAGCACAATAATTCCCATCCCCCCAAGCCAGTGCATCAGACTTCGCAGATAGAGTATTGATTTTGGCAACGCTTCGATATTGGTGAAGATTGTCGCACCGGTTGTGGTAAAACCGCTAATGGACTCAAAAAAAGCATCGTAAAAAGAGACGGAAGTGTACAGCATCAACGGTATCGCACCCGCGACACCCAGTAATATCCAAATGAGGTTGACAGAGAGAATTCCCTCTTTGATGCCAAGCCGTACCGAATGCTTTCTCAACAGGAGATACACAACAGCATTGATACCAAAGAAAAGTGCATCAAAGATCATAAAAGAGATCATTGGCTCATGATAGAGCCATCCTACCACAATAGCACTCAACCAGAAGAGTGACAGCACCATCCCAATGACAGCAACAAACTTAAAAATATTTTTTAAAGCGTATGTATCCACTCTTCCATCTTTTCTTTTTCATCAATATGGGCAAACACTGCAATAATGTCATCTTGTGCCAGGGTTTCAACCTCACCAATACCGTATACCTGATCCTCCCTGATGAGAAGCACCTTGGACTGAGCGTGCGGCACCGACTTGGGTGCTTTCCCTATCAACGCTGAATTACTGTAAACCTTCCGCATAAAAAGTATGCCGCTTCCCCCGCAAAAGTGACGCTGGGTAACAATAGAGTCGGAAGAAACTTTCTCCAAAATGGCATAATGCGCACTTGCTTTACTTCCGCGTACCACAACAATACCCATTTTATGCATCAAATGGTAGTAGGCTTTGTCATTGTTGATTGCCACAACCTTCTCGATGCCATACTCCTTCGCCTCCATACACTTGACAATATTCTGTTCATCATGCGGCCCCGCAGCAATGATCATATCGGCATTTTTCAACCCTTCCTCCTCAAAAAGCCGCTGATCCTCATAGGCAGAGTTGATGATGGTCACACGTCCCTCCAGCACTTCCGAAGCACGCTTGCAGTGATCAAGACACTTCTCTATCATTTTAATCTCTGTCTTGTCATCCACCAACGCCTTTGCAATCTTCTGCGCCAGCGTATCGGCTCCAAAGATCACAATGCGGCGAATGGATGCAGGCATCTTTTCATCCAGCTTCTCCGAAAGAACCTTGATCGCCTCCATCTCTCCAAAGAGATACACCAGATCATTTTCAAAAATGCGGTCATCGGCTCCAGGAATAAGCAATGTTTTACCCCGCTCTATGCCAACGACCGACACCTTTCTATCTGAGAGCATTCCGGCTGTCATCTCCTCAGGTGTCTCATGCTGCACGCGCAGTGAAACCAGTTTCAGTTTGGTCTGGTGGAACATTTTGACATTGTTCGCCTTGGGAAAAGACATCAGCGTTTTGACTTTTTTTGCAGTTGTAATATCGGGAAAAACGGCATGGTCAACTGAGAGTTTCTGCAATACATGGCTTTTGAGAAAGCCGTCATTTTTAAGGCGAATGATCTTTTTCCTGATTGCAACGACATCTTCTACAATGAGTGTCGCCAGAAGATTCGCTTCATCCGAATCCGTTACCGCAATAAAAAGATCCGCTTCTTTAATGGCAAGTGCCTGATAGATCTTCGGATCTTCAATATCCCCATGCAGCGTCAAAATATCAATATCTTCTTCGAGTTTGTTCAGCTTGGTAATATCTTTGTCGATTACAAAAATATTATGTTTATATGAGAGTGACTGTGCAAGCGAATAGCCTACCGTCCCCGCTCCTGCAATCATGATATTCATACCGCCATTGCCTTTGTGTGGTTCATGGAATGATTATAGCACTTTCATTTTGAAGAATCGATATGAAGAAAAAAACACAAACGAGGGAAACCTATCAAACTTAAAAGGAGACTAATCTTTTTTGTTTGTAGATTTCCCGCCTCTGTGCACTATTGTGGTGTACGACGCAGAAGGGGGTTCCTGCGTCGCACAAAAGAGGGAGACAGCTTATGCACCCGGTACGTGCTGTCTGTGCTCTACCGAGTAGGTAAAGGTCGGTGTTGTCAAGTTTTCAATATACTTCACAAACTTACCGGTTTCAGACTCATAGATACCGATACGTCCGGTGGTCCATTCTGAGATCATTGTCCATTTGCCATGATTAGCCGGTTCTGCATGCAGCAGTCTTGGCTGTACAGGATTTTTGACTGCTTTACCGATATGATCAGGTACAGGCATAATCTTCTCTTTGCCGAATGTTTTTTCGTTGACAGGTACTTTTTCATGCTGCGTCGCATCCCATGTCTGGAGTACTTTACCTGTCTTCGCATCGATCAGTTTACCTTTTTTCTTGCCAACTTCAATAATTCTATCCGTTTCAAGGGTCTCTTTGTTGATCAGGTAGACCTTGTTGTAGTTTTCAGGCTTGCCAAGTACACAGTCAGACCAGATCCATGGGGTATCTTCTCCTGTACCAACAAAGAGTCCTCCGCCTGCAGTTTTGATCTTTTTGACCACTTTCCAGCCCGGAGATTCCCAAATAACCACCTGGCCAAAGTTCATACTTTGTGTTGCATTGAGCTGTTTTCCAAGTCTTTTGTTATACCAGCTTGATCCCTGACCTGGGTGTGGCTTGGATTTTTTACCTGTATAGACTTTGGCAGCCAGTTTCATTGTTTTCTGATCAACAATACCCATCAGGTCAGACCCCTGGGATGCTACCTGTACATAACGTCCAAAATCCTCACCTTTATTTTCATTCAGGAATGCATCGTGAAGAATTTTACCGATTTTTGGAATATCTCCTACAATCGGGAAGTTTGGCTTGCTGTAATCTACCACATAGACATGCCCTGCATCTTTCAGTGCAAATGAAAAATACGGTCCATACGGTGTATCTGCAATATAGGCAACACGGCTTGGCCCAATCTGTCCGTCAGGGTCGATGACACGGCTGGTATCGTACGCTTTGAGCGGTTCAAGTGTATGAGCGTCACATAATACTGCACCGCCCGGGTTGTAATCTCCCGCCATAACATACTTGCCATTCGGGCTTACAGCCAAACCACGGGACTCTTGCCCAACCTGGACAGATGCAAGTGCCGGTTGTCCGGGTGCACCAATGTCAAACATTGTCAGTCTTCCCGAACGTGAAATGGAGTAGGCATAGCGCGGTTCATGTTTGTTGGTTACGGTGACGTGTACCGCAAATCCTGCCTTATGACGTGAAAGCACTTTTCCTGTTGTCGAGTCAATAAAGTCAACCAGTGAGGCATCACGTTCTGTTGCAAAAGTTATATCTTTGACATTTTTAACCTCTGCACCCTTATACTTCAAGTTGCCATCTTTATCCACAGGATATTTTTTTGCAAGTGCTTCTCTGTCAGCCAATTTCGTCCATGTCTGCTTTACTTTATCCAGGTCAAGTTTGAGTTCAACGGTGTTTTTCCAATTCATCAGCCAGTCAACCATCCCGGAAGCATCATCTTTGCTAAATTTGTCTTTCCATGCCGGCATTGCTGTATTTTCTCTACCGTTAAGAATAGTTTCTACAAGTTTGTAATGCTCTTTTTTCTTCAGTGCCGCAGGTCTAAGGTCTGCTCCGACACCCCCCTGGTGAATCGGCCCATGACACCCCTGACACTCTTTCTCGTATACTTTTGCGAAATCCATATTGGATGTTCCTGCAATCGCCATTGTCGCTGTAACGCTTGTAACGATAGCCAATCCCACAATTCTGTTTAATTTCATTTTGTGCTCCTTTTTCAGCATGATCCACATTTTTAACTTCACTTAAAGCATATGTGAATACAATCGCGTGTCTATTTCTACTGTTAGATAGACACTTTGTGAGGACGCTACCCCGTCCTCACTTCCTTATACATACAACCAAACCCGGTTGTACCCTCTTCAAACTTACTTTTTATTTTTCAGTTTTTTCTTTTCATCGAAGTAGATCCAGATCATCGGCAATATAATGATTGTGTGTAAAAATATTGTCAATGTCAAAGGCCCTTCGTTCAGCCAACCGAAAAAACTCGGTACTACATCTGTGAATGGTTCAAACAATCCATACATCTTTATCTCCTTTTGATAGCGTCGGTACAGGAACTTCCCGTACCGATCTGTTTATGCTGCTGTCTGCTCTTTTTTACCGATAGTAAGAAGATCCCATACAAGGTAGATAAATCCTACAAAGGTCACTACACCCATAATGGTTCTCCAAACCTGAGCCTGTACATACCATGGCAGATTCTGTGCTGCGAAGAATGCATTCCAGCCTGCCCCAAGTTCCGCTCTTTCGACCAGTACCTGCTCGTACCCTGCGATTGTCAGAGCAACTGTCATACCGAGTACAC
Source organism: Sulfurovum sp. (assembly GCA_015493425.1). Taxonomy (GTDB): domain Bacteria; phylum Campylobacterota; class Campylobacteria; order Campylobacterales; family Sulfurovaceae; genus Sulfurovum. The sequence goes on along the minus strand of WGDG01000189.1, from coordinate 152 downwards.
CGAAGGTGATCAGGACAATTGCCATTTTTGACTTGAAGGTTGCCTTCATGCGTTCAATACCGTATGCACCCTGTACACCAAGATACATCATACCGATCAGGATCGTCGCATAGGCTCCGAAGAATGCCAGGTGACCGTGCGCTGCCGTAAAC